>CAYXTZ010000006.1:0-20492 GCA_964468535.1 uncultured Sulfurovum sp. | reverse complement strand
TGTACTTATTAATCAGCTTTCAGATAAAATACAAGGAATAAAACATCGAAAGAACCTTATGAATCCAATCTATCCACTAAATGTAAAAAATAAATTTGTCTTTAATACTTCAGCACGGGATTTTACCGTAGAGGAACTACCTCTTTATGAATTTACGGGTGAAGGTGAGCATTTGGTTCTTCAGGTACGAAAGAAAGACATGACTACATGGGAGATGCTAGATGCTATTTCCAACCATGTAGGTATCCGTAGACGTGACATGGGCTATGCAGGACTTAAAGACAAACATGCAATGACCATACAGTACATCTCCGTGATGGCCATACATGAAGAAAAGTTGAGCGCTTTTACGCATGAGAAGATAAAGATACTCTCTACAGTGCGGCATAACAATAAGATACGTGTGGGTCACCTAAAAGGTAACCGTTTTAAGATACGACTTAAAAAGGTGTTAGGTGTTCAAAAGGACAAACTAGACTCAGTACTCAAATGGATAAAAAAGAATGGTCTGCCAAATTACTTTGGCAACCAACGTTTTGGAACAGATGGCAATAACTGGGTGGATGGGAAAAAGCTCTGTGACGGGACACTTAAAATGCGTGACAAAAAGACTAAAGAATTTTTGATGGGGTCATATCAGTCTTATCTTTTTAACAATTGGTTATCTCGTCGTATGGAGCTTAACCACTTACTCACAAGTTTTTCCGAAGAAGAAGTAGAACAAGTAATGAAGCTACCCAAAGGCTCTCTAAAAGGTACGAAGTCCCAGCCTAACTTTTTTAAACTTGTAGAGGGTGATACTATGATGCATTACCCCTATGGGCGTATTTTTAATGTCGAAGACCTAGAAGTAGAAGCCCAACGTTTTAAAACAAAAGATATAGCCCCTGCAGGACTACTCCCCGGTAAAAAAGCAAAACTTGCTACATCTACAGCAGGAATACTAGAATCACCCTTTGTAGATGCACTGCCTTTAAATGGCACAAGACGATATGCTTGGATACAAGTGACAGAGCTAACAAAAAACTATGTGGAAGAAAAGGCACACTATGAACTCTCTTTTGTGCTACCAAAAGGCTGTTATGCAACCAATGTACTAGATGTTTTACGTGGTACACCTCTAAACTAAACCCACACAATCTCTTCACTTTTTTGATATACTATAATCTATATTAAGAAAAAGGAATAGAAGATGATAAGAAAAAAATTTAAACACTTAGCTACAATCTCTGTATTTTCATCAGCACTCATGTTTTCAGCATGTACACCTACAGAACAAGCATTTGCCACGGGTGCAACAGCGGGTGTGGTAGCGGCTTCAGTCTATAGTTATCCTTATTATTATAATCAACCTTATTATTATTATGGGGGTAGATACTACTATGGAGGGTACTACTCAGGAGGGTATTATCATTACCATGGTCGTAGATATAGAAATGGTCATTACTATAATCGTGGCTATCGTTACCACAATGGGCAACGCTACCGTGCAACAGTAGGTAATTATGGACACTATAACAATAGAACCCAATATAAAAATAGACAGCAGTATGGAGATAATAACAGAGGCGTTAACTATAAGAACAATAGAAATGTAAAGCATAATCGAAGTACAAATGCCAACTCTAACAATAAAAACAATAAGAATGTAAACTATAGTAGGGATACAAACAAAAATACTCGAAGTTCAGATGCTAGAAATTATAATAGAAGCTATAGTTCAGGAACACATAGAAACCATAGAGTAAGACAAAGATAATATTTTGATTTTTCTAAGTTAGGAGTGAATCTTTAGAAGTGTATCTTAGGTAGACAAGAAAAAAGGGGAAGATTGTGTTTCGTTGGTAGCCGAAATAACAATCTTTTTCTAAAAGGAGGAAGAATAAAAATGCTTGCCATACCTAAGATATGTGCGAAGTATAGCTAAGTAAGATAAAATCAGTCTTAAAAGTTAAGATTATAACTATAATTTGTTTAAATTATTTAAAAAACTATATTTTTTCTAGCAAACTAAGCAATGACTAGCTTATTATATTAGAAAATTAATCTTCGATTAGTTCATCTTTATTGTCTTTAAGTGTATAAATGTATGTTTGGACATCTAGTTCATCATAACGCTCTACAGTTACAGATGTACGTACAAACTCTTCACCTTCAAACTTATCTAGGTACTCCCAGTTGTCTTCTAGGTTATGAGAGTAAAACAAAAAGCCATGTACTGTGTCACCATCGCTGTCAAGCTTGATACCAGGGTAACCCATAGATGCTGACCATCCTGCAGCTATGAGTTCACCTGTAACTGTGGCAGGTACAAACTTTCCTACTATATTTTCTAAAACATGTCCATTGGGGCAGTTTTGCATGAGTGTGCCGTAGACAAAGAGAGTATCCATAGATTTACCTTTAAATACCCAAATAACGAATTAGAAATTCATGACTTTGCAACATCATCCCATCAATACGAGCATAAAACAAATTCAAAGAATCCTATTTCGTTATTTGGGAAATAGTTTGACGCATTATAAAGTAAAATACACTAAAATAGCATAAAAGAGGTTTTTATGGCGTATAATTTACATGACAAACTGGTGATTGCTATTTCATCACGGGCACTTTTTGACTTAGAAGAGGAAAATACTATCTTTGATAAAGAGGGTTTGGAATCTTATTATAAACATCAACTTGAAAATTTAGACAATCCACTGTCTAAGGGTTCTGCCTTTAGGTTTGTACAAAACCTTTTAGCTATCAATAAAAAGTTTGACAACAAGCTTATAGAGGTCATCATCCTCTCCCGTAACAATGCTGCTACTGGATTGCGTATAGGACGCTCCATAGAACACTATGCACTAGACATTGAACGAACAGGGTGGACAGCAGGCACACCTGTAGCACGTTACTTAGAAGCGTTCAAGGTAGACCTTTTTCTCTCTGTGCATACAGCAGATGTGGAAGAGGCGGCAAGTACAGGCGTAGCAGCTGCCACCATACTTCCACATACACCCATCACTTCAGAAGAATCTGACATGGTCAAAATAGCTTTTGATGGAGATGCGGTCATTTTTGGAGATGAAAGTGAGAAAGTCTACCAAAAAGGTGGTCTTGATGCATTTATAGCACATGAACGTAAAAATGCTCAAAACCCTCTTAGTAAAGGTCCTTTTTTTAAGTTTCTAAAAATCATTTCAGAAATACAAGATAAATTTCCCATGGAAAGCTCACCTATACGTACAGCCCTTGTGACAGCAAGAAGCTTCTCAACCCACGAACGTGTACTTGGTACATTGGAAGGCTGGGGTGTGCGTGTTGATGAAGCCTTTTTTCAAGGAGGTGTGCAGAAATATGAGGTGGTAAAAGCCTTTGGAGCAGATATCTTTTTTGATGACCAAGATGTACATTTGCAACATACAGTTAAAGAAACACCTTCAGCCAAAGTACCGCATACACTATAGATACTAATTAATATTAAATTGCACTTGATATTTTTATAAAAATAGTATATAGTATAGGCAATTAAAATACGGGTGCATAGGAGTATTATGTGAAACAGGTATTACGCTTATTGGCATTACCCAAAAAGAAATTTCGTAAATATACTATCCCCATAGTGATGCTCTTTGCTAATTCGGCAGCACAGGCTTCCTGTGCCAAGCTTGCTAAGTTTGCAGGCATGCATCAGACTTCTTTAGAAAAGATAGTAGAAAGACTTGTTAAATTAGAAACAACCACAGGAAAGTATGATGTAAAAAATCATGGTTCTGGTGCCTATGGACGCTATCAGATTATGCCAAGTACTGCAAAGTATTATGCTGAAAAACTAGATATTCCAAAACATTTATGGAAGAAACCCTATAACCAAGACAAAATTTTTAGAGCTATTATGAAGGCAAATATAAAAAGCTTAAGAAAACGTGGCTATAAGGTATCTGCTTTTACACTCTATGCAACACATCAGCAAGGTGCAGGTGGATTTAACGCCATAATGAAGGGTAAAAAACTTACCAAAAAACTAGAGAAAAACTTACGTCAAAATCTACCAGGGAAGTTAAGAAAAGTAAAAAAGTCTGAGTTGAGAGTGACTTGGATAAACTACTGGAAAAAGAAGTTATCCTAGGGGGACATCTAAGTTACTTTTTACGTTTTTCATAAAATGTTGTCTTAAATGCTTCAAATCTCTTTTCTAAAATAGCCTCTCTCATTTCTTTCATTAAGTTCAAATAGTAGTAGAGGTTGTGTATGGTTCCTAGTCTAAAGTAGGTGAGTTCTCTAGCACGGTAGAGGTGTCTCAGGTAAGAGCGTGAGTATGTCTTACATACCATACATTCACACTCTGGGTCTATAGGCGCTTCATCTATTTTAAACTCGGCTTTTTTTATGTTTACTCTGCCAAAGCTCGTAAAAAGTGTACCATTACGTGCGTTACGTGTAGGCATCACACAGTCAAACATGTCTATGCCACGCGAAACATTTTCTACCAAATCTTCAGGTGTACCAACACCCATAAGGTAACGGGGTTTGTCTTCTGGCATGAATTGTGTTGTCCACTCTACGGTATCATACATGTCTTGGTTGGCTTCACCTACGGAGAGTCCGCCAATAGCAAAACCATCATAATCCATAGCACAAAGCTCTGTGGCGGACTTTTTTCTAAAAGCATTGTCTGTACCACCTTGGATGATGGCAAAAATATTTTGCTCCATACCTACACCTTCAGACTGTTTTTTTCTAAAGTAGTCTATGCTTTCCTTTGCCCAACGTGTTGTTCTGTCAATGCTTGACGCGATACGTTTTTGCGTAGCAGGAAGGGCTACAAGGTCATCCAATATCATCATGATGTCTGAACCTAGGTTATGTTGTATATCTATGACTTTTTTAGGGGTAAAATAATGTTTAGAACCATCTACATGTGAGGCAAAAGTAATGCCCCCTTCATCTATCTTGACATTTTTAGAAAGCGAAAAGGCTTGAAATCCTCCAGAATCGGTAAGAAAAGACTTAGGGTAGTTGCTAAAGCCATGGAGCTTACCCATCTGAGCTACCACATCATCCCCTGGACGGATGTACATATGGTAAGTATTTGCAAGTATAATCTCTGGTTTTATAAAGGTGGCTAAATCCATAGCATCTAAAGTTTTGACTGCTCCTAGAGTACCCACAGGCATAAAGACTGGTGTTTGTATAGTAGAATGTACTGTTTTTATCGTACAGGCTCTGGCATCGCCATCTGTTTTATCTATCTGAAATTCCATTGTGCTATAATAACTCCCAAAATAATTACGTAATTGTATCGAAAACAATAGAGGATAAAGCATCAAAAATATATTAATCTTGGCTAGTGGCAGTATTGCCAAACATTTTATTGCTTGGGTGAGTAAAAATAGGGTGGCAGAAAACCAATATTATGTTACTTGCTATAAGGCAGATACCACACCAGATAAACTTGCTAAGAATGTGACACTCATAGATGCAGACCCTACTTCCTTTTCAAAACTTTCTCACATTATGGCAAAGACAAGGTTTTCCAATATTTTTATTGTTTTAGATGATATCGAAGATGCACGGTATGTACTGAAAAATATTGCAATTATCAACACCAAACTACGTGTTGTGCTAGTCAATCAATGGGATGACAATGATATAGGTAGAGATCAAGCTAATATTACCATAGTTCATGCCAATACGCTCATTGCGGCACATCTTTATGACCAACTCCCTAATGTGCCCCTTGTGGCACAAAATGTGGGTCTAGGGAAGGGTGAAATCATGGAAGTACACATTCCTTTTGGTTCATCTTATGCCTATAGACACATAGGTTCCATAGTCCAAGGTAAATGGAAGATAGCAGCACTTTACCGAGATGAAAAACAGATACTTCCTACACCAGCAACCATGATAAAACCAAATGATACATTGCTAATATTAGGTAAACCTCTTGTACTTAATGAAGTATATAGAACGATTAATAAACGTATGGGACTTTTCCCTGAACCATTTGGTAAGAACATTTATCTTATTTTGGATTTTAGATTTGATAAGAAGCATGCTATACGCTATATGGAAGAAGCACTTTATCTTTTAGAAAAGCTTGAAGACAAAGTACTTTATGTACGTGTCTTGTATCCAAATGATTTTCAGCTTCTTGATAGACTTAAAGGTTATGAATCGTCCAGTGTCAGACTTTTTATTTCATATAAAAATGAAGAAATAGCTAATCTTGTAGAATACGATATTAACGAATATCATATAGGGTTTATTATGAATTCTATACCTTCATTTGAGGCTGATGCTCTTAAAGATATGCTTTGTAACCTTCGAAAACTAGTTTATCTTTTTGGAGAAAGTACCTTAGAGCAAAGTGAAACCTCTATTATTGTTATGAGTGAACATGGGAAAATGGAATCCATCTCATCAACAGCATTTGACATTAGTGAAACCTTAGGTCTAAACCTTTCACTTTGTGACTTTGACCCAGAAGGTGAGTTTAAGAGTAAAGAGATGATAGTTGAACATTATGAATCATTGACACATATATTTAATATGGATATAAAGATAGAACAGAAAATTTCAAACCCTATACGTGAACTTAAAAATATGAAAAATATTCTTCAAATTGCTCCTTTTGAGGAACATCTCAATGGAACAAGTTGGAGAAAACTCATATCGGTAAAAGTACAAGACTTTTTACTTACTACTAAAAGACACCCAAAGCTTCTTGTGCCTTTTGCGGTAAATGAAGGTTGAAATAGTACGCTCTTCTAGCCCCAACAACGATACTTAAACACAAATAAGATAAAATAAAAACCATTAGATTTTAACAAGGTTTTTACGCGATGATTGTCCCTATCGAATTGGCTCAGACTCAGAACATTACTTATGACATAACCATAGACCCACTACCTAAACTTACTTTTGACACCTCTGTCGTCATAGTTACTAACCCTACTGTGGCAGGACATCATTTAGAAACGCTGTTGGCTAAAGTCACAGCTACACACTTGCATGTAGTGAGCATACCTGATGGGGAAGAGTATAAAACCTTAGCAACCGTTGAGAGTATACTAAAGGAATGTTTTGAACAAAAACTAGACAGGAAGTCATTGCTTATTGCTTTTGGTGGTGGTGTTATAGGAGACATGACTGGTTTTACTGCATCACTTTACCAAAGAGGCATAGACTTCGTTCAAATACCTACTACATTATTAAGCCAAGTTGATGCGTCTGTAGGTGGAAAAACGGGGGTAAATAACAGTTATGGTAAAAACCTCATAGGTGCATTTTATCAGCCTAAAGCTGTCTATATAGACCCCACATTTTTAGAAACACTTCCTCCTCGTGAATTTGCAGCAGGCATAGCTGAAGTAGTAAAAATGGCAGTAATGTTCAACAAAGACTTCTTTACTTACCTGCAAAATACAGACCTTAATAATGCAGAGACAATTAAAGAGATGATACGTAAATCAGTAGAACTTAAAGCTTGGGTAGTTAATCAAGATGAAAAAGAAGCAGGTATACGTGCTGTTCTAAATTATGGGCATACCTTTGGACATGTGGTAGAAAATGAAAGCAACTACAATACCTATTTGCATGGGGAAGCTGTAGCCATAGGCATAGTCATGGCAAATGCCTTGGCTATAGAGTTAGGGTTATTTACACAAGAAGAAGCATCTTCTGTCAAGTCTTTTTTGAAGTCTGCTAGTTTACCTACGGAGTATATCATTAAGGATGTTGATGCTTTTTATGCACATTTCTTTTTAGATAAAAAGTCTGCTAAAGGTAGCATTAAATTTATTTTACCCAATGGCATAGGAGACTACAAGATGGTGGCAAACATAGATGAGAGCATTGTAAAAAAAGTGTTAGCACAATTTGGAGAAAATATATGAATATAAAAATGACACTTCTTGCCTCTGTACTAGTTACTCTTTTTTCTTTTGCAGAAACAAAAGTCGACAATAATGTTTCTTCTGAGCAAGGTCTAGAGAAACCTAAAGCAGTTCTTAGTGCAGAACACCAGCTACTACTTGAGAAAAAAAGTATAGAAAGCGACCTGCTAGAAAACAATATTTGGTCCAAGATATATACTAATCATCATACCTATCAAGAGTTCAAAGAGCAAAAAAATATACTTGAACGGAAAATAGAACGTTTAACAAAAAGAAAAAAACCTTCTAAGGCGGAAGAAAAAGAGTTAGAAATATTACTTGAACAAAGAGTAACGCTTGAAGGTCAGCTTCAGTCAGTTCAAGAGTATGCAAAAGACCCCTTTAAAAAGTTTCTAACGCCCCCTGTTATAGATGCTATACCAAGCATTGGAAATCCTTTTGCTATTATATCTGCTCTGTCCTACAGAGAAAAACTAAATTCTGATGAAGAGGAGTATACCAGTCGTTATCTTTCACTTGAAAGCATCATGGAGAGATTTAAAGAAAAGCGTGAGATTATGCATAAACTTTTGAAACTTGATGGTCAGAACCTTGAATATATGGAAACACTAAAGAATATTGAAGACCAAATCAAGACATTTACCCCCGTGATAGACATTTTTAAAACCACACAAAGTGTACATACTGAAAAAATAGATGAAATTGAACTTAGCTTGCACCATGAAATACAAAAAGAAGTAAAGCGTACTATTTCAATAGGGGCTGTTGTACTCTTCTTTTTGTTTTTGCTCTTTTTTATAAAATATCTTGTACGTAGGTACATGTCAGATAATGACCGTTTTTATACTATAAATAAAGCACTCAATATTTCATTTATTATGATACTTCTTTTTATATTGCTGTTTGCATATATCGAAAATGTATCATACCTAGTCACCATCTTGGGTTTTGCCTCTGCGGGTATTGCTATTGCTATGAAAGACTGGCTTATGTCTTTAATGGGTTGGGCAACTATAGTACTTGGTGGCTCTATCCATGTAGGCGATAGAGTAAGGTTTATACGTGACAATGTAGAATATGTAGGAGATATAGTTGATATTTCCATGTTACGGATGACCATGCATGAAGACATTACCTTAACTACTTTTATGGTAAACAGAAGAGCAGGGCGTATGGTATTCATCCCAAACAACTTCATATTTACAGATATGATTTCTAATTATTCACATGCTGGGCTTAAAACTGTATGGGATGGTATAGATTTTGTTATTACTTTTGATTCAGATATACAAAAAGCAAACTCCCTTGCCAAAGAAGTTACACGAAAATACTCTAAAGGGTACACAGATATCACAAGAAAACAACTCAACAAACTTAGAAGTCAGTATGGTATTCGTAACACGAACGTTGAGCCTCGTATTTTTACACACATAGAGCCTTATGGCATCAAGATTTCAGCTTGGTACCTTACTAATTCTTTTGCTACGATGACGCTTAGAAGTACAATTTCCATAGAAATTATCAAACGTATTCATGAAGAAGAGAGCATAAATCTAGCATTTCCTACTCAGTCTATTTACATAGACAAATCAGTTCCTAAACCTGTAGAAAATATAGATGATATACCTATAGGCAAAGGGGCGCTTTAGTGGAAAAAGTTTACTTTAAAACCTTTGGGTGCAGAACCAACCAATTTGATACACAAGTCATGATGTCAAAACTCAAAGACTATGCACTTACGGACAATGAACTAGAGTCTGACTACATTGTGGTAAATTCATGTACTGTTACCAATGGGGCGGACTCTTCTGTACGAAACTACATCTCTTCTATGGGGCGTAAAAATCCTAAGGCTAAAGTGATACTTGCTGGTTGTGGTTCACACTCAAAAGGAGAGAGCCTCTTTGAAGATAAAAAAGTCTTTGGTGTCATAGGACACTCTGAAAAGGAAAGTATCAACGCAGTACTTAAAAATGAAACACCCTTTTATCAGATAGGAGACCTTGATCATATAGATACTACTATAGTAGAAGAGTTTGTAGGCAAAAGCAGGGCATTTATTAAGATACAAGAGGGCTGTGACTTTGCTTGTTCTTACTGTATCATCCCCCAAGTTAGAGGTAAAGCACGTTCGCACAAGGAAGAGACTATCTTGGAACAGATATCTAAGCTAGCAAGCAATGGCTTTGGAGAATTTATACTTACAGGAACAAATGTAGGCTCTTACGGACGTGACCATGACACTTCTATGGCACAGCTACTCAAAAAAATGAGCCAAATACGAGGGGTTAGACGTATACGTATAGGAAGTTTAGAACCCATACAAATAGATGATGAATTTTTGGAACTTTTAACTGAGCCTTGGATGGCAAAGCAGTTGCACATAGCCCTGCAACACACTTCGGATAAAATGCTAAAGGTTATGAATAGACGAAATGATTTTAAGTCAGACTTAAAGATGTTTCATACCATAGCCTCCAAAGGTTATGCTTTAGGAACTGACTTTATCGTAGGGCATCCAGGTGAAGATGATAAAGAGTGGGCAGAAGCCATAGACCGTGTCAAAGACCTACCACTTACACATGTACATGCTTTTTCATACTCTAAACGTGACAACACCGTATCTTCAACCCTTAAACCCGAGATACGTGGAAACATAGCAAAAGAAAGACACAGGGAACTCACAGCTCTTATAAAAGCTAAAAATTATGCGTTTAGACGCTCAAATAATACAGCCCTTGAAGTATTATTAGAAAATGGAAAAGAAGGTGTATACCAAGGCTTTGACCAATACTTTAACAAAGTAACAGTCCAAAGTAAAGAAGACCTTTCTGCAAACTGGGTATTTTTAAATAACGTGGAGGTAAATGATGTCGGTAATACAGCACAAGTTTAAATCAACTATGATAAATGCTAAAAACATAAAAATAATTTCTATACTAGTGCTTGTACTTGTGGCACTACTATTCTTTACTGTAATGCGTGACACAGATATGCTTATCACGCATAAGCAAGCCAATGCACTCTATAGTGACAATAAAATAGAAAAACTCATACTAGATGGTGAGTATATACGCATGAAAACTTTAGAAAATACCTATAAAATCTACAAGGGAGCGATAAATAAAACTGCATTTTTTGAAAAATATCCTGTAGAAGTTGTAGAAAATAAAGGATATTTGTATGATATTTTATCTCTAGTGATACTGCTTCTGGCTTTTGGTTTTTTCTATAGAGTTATACAGCAAAATAGACTACAACAGATTAAAACTATTCGAGCATCAAGCAGGGAAAATGAAGAGATAGATGTATCATCTATTGGGGCCATTACATCAGATGTTACTTTTGAAGATGTGGCTGGCATTAAAGATGTAAAAGAAGAACTTGAAGAAATTATAGACTTCTTGAAAGAGCCACAAAAATACAGAGACTTAGATATACGCCTCCCTAAAGGTGTACTACTTGTAGGACCTCCTGGGGTTGGTAAAACACTGATATCAAAGGCTGTAGCAGGTGAAGCAAATGTACCATTTTTCTATCAAAGTGGTGCTTCATTTGTACATATATATGTAGGTATGGGTGCAAAACGTGTCTCTGAGCTTTTTAGAAAAGCCAAACAAATGGCTCCAAGTATCATCTTTATAGATGAAATAGACGCAGTAGGCAAAAGCCGTGGTGAATTTAGAAATGATGAACGTGAAGCTACACTCAATCAACTACTTAGTGAAATGGATGGTTTTGAGGACAGTTCTGGCATCATCGTTATAGGTGCAACCAATAAGATCGAGATACTTGATGAAGCATTGCTTCGAGCAGGACGTTTTGACAGACGCATACATATCTCCCTTCCAGACCTAGAAGACAGAGTAAAAACCTTAGAGTTGTACCTAAAAAACAAACCACATGAAGTAAACATAGAACAAGTAGCACGTATGACTGTAGGTTTTAACGCCGCTGTCTTGGACACACTTACCAATGAAGCTGCTATCTATGCGATGAGAGCCAAGAGACGGATAATAGAAAACTCTGATTTTGAAGCAGTCAAAGAAAAAGTGCTTATAGGTAAGAAAAAGCTACTCTCATTTACAGAAGAGGAGCGTGAGATACAAGCTATTTATCAAGGTGCTAAAGCTGTGATAGCTACATGGTTAGATGTCGAGTTTGATAAAATTGGCATAGTTAATACCAAGTTACTCATCACTGAACAGGAGATAGTGTCTAAAAACCAGTTACTCTCTCGCATTAAGGTCTATTTAGCAGGGAGTATTGCCACAGACTTACGATACAACGAACAGTTTACTAATGGAGCATCAGACATAGCCCAAGCTAAAGAAATAGTGTCTAAAGTTGTTTATAAGTATGCTATGAGTGATAACTTTATCGTCACTCCACAGCAAGAAGACGAACTCCTTAAAGAATCTGTCTCTGAAGTAAGAAAGTTATTTGAAACACTTGACGGAGCTTTAACTAAAGTATCAAATCATTTATTAGAGCATGAAAACATCACTGCAGATGAATGTAGAGATATTTTACGAGATATATTTTAATCATTAGATATGATAAAATATTTTAATGGATTTTCCCTAAAAGATGAAGAAGCACTTTTTGAGGATATTATCACAGATTCGGACTACACGGTAGTAGGTTTCTCTCATGGTGCACAAAAAGCTTTTGAATATGCCTATACTTGTACCTCACGTATAGACAAACTGATACTGCTATCTCCAGCATTTTTTCAAACACAAAAAAAGAGTTTTATACGAGCACAGTTACGTTATTTTGAAACAGATAAAGAAGCGTATGTTGCACAGTTTTTAGAAAATACTGTTTACGCTTCAAATTTTAACCTAGATGCTTATCTTACTGTTGGAAGAAAAGAAGAACTGGAAGCACTTTTAACCTATATTTGGGATATTGAAAAAATAGAACAACTTAAAAATAGGGGTACCGTGATTGAAGTTTTTTTAGGAGATAATGATAAAATCATCAATTCAAAAGAAGCCTTTGATTTTTTTACTCCTTTAGCAATCACTTATTTTTTTAGAGACAAGGGACATTTGCTGATAGCATAAAAAGAATTCCTAAATATACCTTCCACTTTTTATATTTATTTTGGTTATACTTATCAAGTATATATTTTAATACAAAGGAAATAAATGTCATTAAGTAAAAAAATGGGTGCTGAATTTTTTGGTACATTTTGGTTGGTTTTGGGTGGCTGTGGTGCAGCAGTTCTTGCGGCGGGGTTTCCAGAATTAGGCATAGGGTTTGTGGGTGTGGCTTTTGCCTTCGGTTTAACGGTACTTACTATGGCATATGCTGTGGGACATATCTCAGGCGGACACTTTAATCCTGCTGTTTCTCTCGGACTTTGGTCAGCTGGTAAATTTGAAACTAAGGAACTATTTCCTTACATAGGTGCACAGGTTGTTGGTGGAGCATTGGGGGCATTTGTACTATACATGATTGCCTCAGGTCAAGCGGGATTTGAAGCAGGAGGTTTTGCTTCTAATGGTTTTGGAGAACTTTCTCCTGGTAAATACAACCTCACTTCAGTGATTATCACCGAAGTAGTGATGACATTTATGTTTCTTTTTATCATCTTAGGAGCAACCGATAAAAAAGCTCCTGCTGGTTTTGCTCCTATCGCCATAGGGTTAGGATTGACATTAATTCATCTTATTTCCATTCCTGTTTCAAATACCTCCGTCAACCCCGCAAGAAGTACCGCTGCTGCACTCTTTGCAGATACAGCTGCTATGGGACAACTGTGGGTTTTTTGGCTAGCACCAATAGCGGGAGCTATACTTGCTGGCATAGTGTGGAAACTTTTCTTCACAAGTTCCTCTGAGTAATATCTCTTCCAAGTGGTTTTATCCACTTGGAAATTCTTTTCTCTCTTTTTGCATCTACTTACATTTATTTTGCTAAAATACTTCTATAAAAAACATATACAATTTTTAGGAGTAATTCATGACAAATATCGTAATCACAGGATGTTCCACAGGCATTGGACTAGAAACGGCAAAGTATCTTAAAAGTAAATTTATAAATGTCTATCCTACAGCACGCTATAAAAAAGATGTTGAAATGTTAAAAAGTTTAGGTTTTGAAGGTGCAATGCAACTAGATGTTACTAAACATAATCAAATTACAGAGCTCATCAGTGCGGTATTAGAGAAAGAGGGAAAAATAGACGTTTGGTTTAATAATGCAGGCTTTGGACAAGCAGGAGCAGTGGAAGACATCAGTACTAAAATACTCAAAGAACAGTTTGAGACCAATGTCTTTGGACTTCATGAGTGTACACGTCAGGTTATCCCCATTATGAGGAAGCAGGGGCATGGTAAAATCATACAGCATTCTTCAGTACTTGGACTCATATCACTTTTTGGACGTGGTGCATACAATGCTAGTAAGTATGCTATAGAAGGGCTTACAGATACCCTAAGACTGGAACTCTCTGGTACAAATATTTCACTCTCTTTGCTTAATACTGGACCTATTACAAGTGATTTTAGAAAAACAGCCATGAAGAAACTACAAAAAAATGTGGATATAGAACATTCTGTGCATAAAGATAAATATTTAAAAAACCTAAAAGGTAATCATAAAAAAGTACCTTTTAGCGAAGAAGCTACTTCGGTTGCCAAAGTAGTACATAAAATAATTTTATCAGAAAATCCAAAACCACGGTACTATATTACTAAGGCCACGTATTTGTTAGGGTACTTAAAGCGTATTTTGAGTACAACTTTACTAGATAAATTACTTTTAAAAATAGGATAAAATATGGACAAAATTAAAATCGGCGTCATAACTACAAGTGATAGAGCAAGCCAAGGGATTTATGAAGATATCTCAGGAGTGGCCATTATGGACACTATGAAAGAGTATTTACTCAATGAGTGTGAATATATCTATAGATGTATACCCGATGAGCAAACGCTTATTGAAGCCACACTTATAGAGCTTTCTCGTGACGAAAACTGTGACATCATAGTTACTACTGGCGGTACAGGGCCCGCCCATAGAGATGTGACCACGGAAGCCACTGAAAATGTATGTCAAAAACTTTTACCAGGCTTTGGAGAACAGATGAGGGCAGTGAGCCTACAGTATGTCCCCACAGCCATACTCTCACGACAAACCGCAGGTATTTGTAATGCTTCTCTGGTCATAAACCTTCCTGGTAAACCTAAGTCTATTCGCGAGTGTTTAGATGCAGTTTTCCCTGCTGTTCCCTATTGTATCGACCTCATAGGTGGTAACTTTATGGAAGCCAATGAAGAGGTCATAAAAATATTTAGACCCAAAAGTAAATAACGATAAAATAGGATAATACTAAATAATATGGATGTAAATTTTATAGAAGAAAAACTAGCAGAAATAATAAAAGAACTTGAAAAAGAAGTGATGGAAGTTTTGATGGATGAAAGCTTGGATAAAAAGCAAACCAACCTACATATGAAGCCTTTAACAAGTACAAAAAAGATACTAAACAACGCACTAGACAGTATAAAAATGGTAGATAGATTAGGGCGTGAAGATTTAGGTAAATAGTATGGAAAATAGTGTCATTTTAATATTCTTTGTACTCACATTAGTATTGTTTTATGTAGGAATACATAAAACCACAAAAACACAAAAGAAAGTCAACCTTTGGTACTGCCTTCCTTTTTTACTCTTTATAGTAGGAATATTTTTTATTTAGCATCTCTAGTACTGGTCATGCCAGCACTTAGCCAATCTTGCATACCACCCCTGTACCATTTTAATTTTTCATGAGGGTAGCCTATCTTGATTAATGCAAATATCATATCTGGAGATTGACTACACCAGGGACCATTACAGAAGAGTACCATTGTTTTGGCATCATCAAAATCATAATAACCATCTTTATCTTTTACTGCACCCAAGAACTTCAATGCAAACTCAAACTCAAACTCATGCTCTACATGGTCTTTAAAATAAATAAAAGGCATATTGATGGCACCAGGTATAGTCTGGTACTTAAACCATTTTTTTGTACGACTATCTACAAGTACTATATTTTGATTTGTCTTCATTTCTTTAAGTGTATAAAGTATTTCAAGTTCACCATATGTTTCCAAATCTACATCTAATTGCATAGGAAGCAATCGACCCTTTGTATGCACATAAGTAGATTTACAAGCCTCAGGTACGGAGCTATGTGCAAAATTACCTGTCCACAAGGTAGCATTATTTATAAGAACTTTTTTACACTCTGGAGGAATGACTCTTTTAACGGTAACTTCATAAGACTTTCCATCTTTGTCCTTAGTTGCAAAGGAAACTCCCTTTTCCTCAAAAGACTTACCTTGACCCATTAGTAGAGATGAGGTAAGTAGTGTCAGTACTATAATTATTTTTAGCATATGTTATCCTTCGTATATAATATTAACATAAAAAGATGTAAAAATATTGTTTCATGTTAATAAAAATGTAAAATACTAGAAAACGCTAGTATTTAAACGTTAGTTGCAACTTTATAAGTAGGGTCATCTTCTTCATAGGTACAAAATGGCCCTGCAGAATGTAGGGCTTTTTTACAATCTGCGGAGAGATGGCGTAGGCTTAACCTTTTCCCTGCTTTTTTATATTTATCAGTAATAGCATCAATGGCCTCAACTCCAGATGAGTCCAACACTCTTGCTTTTTTAAAGTCTATGATGACATCTTTGGGGTCATTAGGCACATCAAACTGCTCGTTAAACGAAGTAACAGAGCCAAAGAAAAGAGGACCATCGAGTTCATAAATTTTCTTACCATTAACTTCTTTGGTACGAGCGATGATTTTTGCATGTTCCCAAGCAAAGACAAGTGCAGAGATGATGATACCTGCGATGACTGCAACCGCCAAATCTTCAAGCACAGTGATGATGGTCACAACGATAAGTACAAAAGCATCAGCTCTTGGCATATGCTTAAGACGTCTCACCGAAGAGAACTCAAATGTCCCGATGCTCACCATAAACATGATACCCACAAGTACTGCCACAGGAATAGCTGCAATCACATTTGAAAAACTCACCACTAAAATGATGAGTAACACAGCTGCAGTAAATGAAGACAAGCGTCCAAGACCACCAGAAGTGAAGTTGATAACAGACTGACCTATCATCGCACATCCTGCCATGCCACCAAAAAGTCCTGAAGTAGTGTTTCCTACACCAAGGGCTACACATTCGGTATTTCCAGAGCCACGTTCACCACCCATTTCGTCCAATACAGAAAGTGTAAGTAAGGACTCTATAAGTCCTACCAGTGCCACTATAAATGCCACAGGTAAAATGATAGCCATCGCTTCCCATGAAAAGAGTTCTGAGAGTGGCACAACAAAGCTAGGCATAGATACCTTAGATAAATCTGCTAAATCGCCCACTGTCTTAGTGGCAATATCTCCAAAATACACCACAAGAGTGATGAGTACTATGGCTATAAGTCCAGCAGGAACAGCTTTAGATAACTTAGGCAAGTACTGCATACTTACCATAGTAATGATGATGATAATATACATGATGTAATTCTCTGAAAAACTGGCTTTCATGACATCTATCCATGAGCTATATTGTTCAACATTACTAGGAGCTAGGAAGGTGAGTTGTGCCATAGCTATGACTATAGCTAAACCATTGACAAAACCAAAGAGAGCAGGCTGAGGCACAAGACGGATAAATTTCCCCATTTTAAGTAAACCAATGGCTATTTGTATGAGTCCTGCGATGATAGAGGCAAGTAAGATGTAATGCAAGACCATCATACTTAAAGCTTCTGTATTTAGTTCTGGATACATAGCCTTTACAGACAAACCCATGCCCACAAAAACCACAGCCACAGAACCAGTAGCTCCCGAAATCATCCCTGGCTTACCACCAAGTAAAGCGGTAATAAGCCCGATGATAAATGCACCATAAAGACCAACCACAGGAGAGACCCCTGCTATAAATGAAAAGGCTATCGCCTCAGGCACAAGTGCTACAGAGACCAATGCTCCAGAGAGGACATCATTTTTAATGTTTTGTTTTGAATAATTTTGAATGTTAAACAAGGTGTTTCCTTATGCTATATATGGGTGGAATTTTACCATAAATGTTTGAGATACAAGTTGTCTCTAATCATAAGTTAAATCAACCTAATATATGTAATTTTTTAGCCCATTAAGTTATAAAAATCCCTAGGTGCATCTACTTCTAGGGCTACATTTTCTTTACTCACAGGATGTACAAAAGAAAGTTGCATCGCATGTAATCCCATGCGCCCACCTTTTTTTCCATAACGTTCATCACCTACGATTGGGTTGCCCATCCATGCCATGTGGGCTCGTATTTGGTGCTGTCTTCCTGTTTCTATGCGTATTTCTAGTAAGGAGTACTTTTCTTTACTCTCTAAGGTCTGGTAGTGGGTGATGGCAGACTTGGCATATTTATGCTTTCCTACGTGCATTTTGTATTCATTTTCATCGAGTCTTAAAGGCTCAGTTATCGTGTCGGCTTCTATTTTTGCTGTGCCAACTACTACTGCAAGATACGTTTTTTCTGTGACTGCCCACTTGTCCATCACGCTCTCACGCACTTCTTTTGAGGTAGCAAAGAGCAAGATGCCCGAAGTATCACGGTCTAGTCTGTGTACTGGCCAGAGTTGTACCCTTTCTTTACCTCGTGTGAGTTGGTTACGAAGTAGGGCTAGGGCATGGTTTTTGTTTTCTTTTGCAGAGCCAACTGAGAGGAGTCCTGCTGGTTTATTGATGGCTATAAGGTCTTTGTCTTGGTAAATAATTTCTAGTTTTATGGCTTGCTTATTTGTATGGTGTCCTGTACGTTGTGTCATGCCCAGACTTATCACATCATCAGGCACAACTATATAGTCATGTTTGGTTTGTACTTGTCCATTGACAAAGACAGAGGCGCTTTGTAAACGTTGTTTCACTGTTTTTTTAGACCAGCCTTCATTTGAAGAGAGTGTCTCAAAGAGAAAGGGCAAGAGTTTACTTCGGGTAGTGACTTTGTATTGTTGTGCCATATTTGTACCTTTTTATAGTAGTAAATGTATTATATCTCAGTTTCATTTCTGTATTATAATAGAAAATAATGTAGGAATAGCAATGCGTATACTTTTTATAAGTTTCATAATGTCTATTTTTCTCAATGCATGGCAGTTCATAGGTTTTGATACGCAGACAAGAGAAAAAAAGGTAGAGGTACGTACTGTTTTGCCTATGGATGTAGAGTATGAAAAAGTAGCTGCACGCTCACAGCTCAATGACATACGTGAAGCTATGGGCATGAACACAGTGCTTCAACATGATTTACTAAACCTTGCAGCACAAAGCCATGCTGACTATCTTGTGGTAAATAAAGAGTCTTCTCACTATCAAAAAGAAGGTCATAAAAAATTTACAGGCATAAAACCTGTTGACCGCACACTTTATGTAAACTATATTTCAAGAAATATTAGCGAAAACCTCTCTACCCGCGTATACAACGCACAAAGTTCCATAGATGGATTGTTCTCAGCTATTTATCATCGTTTTGGATTTTTATCTCCGACGATTGACCTTATAGGAGTGGGTACGGCACAAGACAAAGCAGAAACATCAAACTCTGCCTTTGTCTATGTGATGGCAAATAGTGCATTAGAGAGACTTTGTCACGATAAAAGTTTTTCGGGGAGTGGAAAATATTATTATAAACTGTGTAAAAATGAAAAACATCGCATAGGTGAAAAAACATTTATCAAAGCACAAAATGCAAACAAGCAGTACAATCCAAAGATAGTCTTTTACCCCTATGATGGGCAAATAGAAGTGCCACCTGTATTTTACGATGAAAATCCAGACCCATTACCCAGTCATGAAGTGAGTGGCTTTCCTGTGAGTGTGGAGTTTAACGACTACTATTTTAAAAAAGTAGAGCTACATTCATTTCAACTTTTTTATAATAACAACAAAGAAGTAGATGATGTACTACTCATGAACCAAGATAATGACCCGCATCAACGCTTTACAGACAAACAGTTTGCACTCTTCCCACTAAAACGTTTAGAATACAACACAGAGTATAGAGCAGAAATAAGCTATAATATTGAAGGCGAGAGGCAAACTTTCTCATGGACATTTGTCACACAAGTACCCACAGAAGAGTTACATAGAGTAGCAGCTAAAGATGTCACCTTGTATCTCACAAAAGGGAAAAGCCATATACTCTATTTTCCTCCTCATCATGCAAGTGATTTGTTAAAAAATATTCAATTTCCTTCAGATGTAGATATTCACTTCATAGACCATAACACCTTGAAACTCACAGTAATGGATGAGGATTTAGATGATTTTAGTATAAAGAGCAGGGATAGAAATATTCATATTATTATGAAGTGATTATTATCTCCTTCTTCTGCCCCTATACCCACCACGGCTAGCACTGTTTCCATACCCTCGCTTTACTGAGCTATGACAAGAGTCACAGATGCTAAATCTGTAGGAGAAGTCTAGTACTTTGTTACATTTACGGCACTGTTTAGTGAAGTGTCCTTGCCGTAGAGAGTTTTCTATGTAGCTATTTAGGCGTATTCTAGCTTGCAAGGCTTTTT
>CAYXTZ010000005.1:0-21872 GCA_964468535.1 uncultured Sulfurovum sp. | reverse complement strand
TTTTCCCAATCATAAATTTTCATTATTTTTATACGATTATTTTCTATTTTTTCTTGCTGTACTTTACGAGAAAAACTTTTTAAAATATGAGAAATGTCTTCTTCTGTTGAGAAGTATACTGCATCATCCCCCAATATCCTTGCATTGTATTCATTGTTATTTGCACATATAAATGCACTAGATGCCATAGCTTCTAAAAGTGAAGGGTTAGTGCCTCCTACAGTATGACCATGAAAATAAATATTAGAAAAATAACGAAGGTTATTTAAGACAGTTATATCATATATACCACCCATAAATCTTATATTTTTAGCATCAGAAAATTTATTTTTTAGGTATTTTCCATATTTTGTCTTATGTTTACCTATGACAAGAAAAGGGGATAGGTCACTACTTTTTACAATGCCATTTAAAATGACTTCTATGCTGTTTTCTGGTTCTAAACGTGCGATGAGCATATTGTATTCATAGGGTTGTATGCTGTAAGTAGTGATGACTTCTTTATTTGGGGTATCAAATAACTTTGCACCATAAGGAATATAGGTAGAATCTTTTTTATACCTATCTTTTAAATAGTTTTGTATACCTATTGAATCGCTGATTAAACTATCACTTTTTTTAACCGCTAAGGCTTCTGCCCATTGTAAAAACCTTTGTACTCTTTTAGAGTACTTGCTTCGTTTCCATTCGAGTCCATCCATATTGGTAATGACGATGGCATCTTTAGGATGGAGATAAAATGATACAGAACTGCTTGTGTATCCAAGTTGTAAAATAATATCAAATTTATTTTTTCTTGTATGAAGGATAGAAAGAAAATCATATAAAAATTGACCTATAGTACCTATCTTATTTTCAGGATCAAAAATATGTTTTATTTTAACCCCTTCCCATAGTGATTCTTTGTAGGGATGCTTACTTGAATTGTATACGGTAACCTGATGACCTCTGCGAACAAGCCCTAGAGATAAATACTCTGCAAACTGCTCAAATCCACCATGGTTATTTGGGATACCACGCGTGCCCAAAATTGCAATGTTCATTAAAATAACCTTTTTATATTTAAAATAAGTTTTCTAAATAGTATTTTTTTTCTATTAATAGAAAAATCAAAATGAGAATATTTCTTGAAAAACATGCTTGGGCTTTTCACTAAACCTATGGTTTTTAATAGAAGATATTTAAAGCCACGACTATGTACCCCTATGGTATTTTTTTGATGCTGTCGGTACTTTATAAGTGCCTTATCGGTGTATGCTGCGTAGCCATATTTTACTATATTTACAGCTATCCAATGATCATGGCTAATGTCACGTTTTGGTAGAGGGGAGATAAAGTCTTTACTGAGCTTGTTAATCATTATAGTACATCCAGAAACAACATTAAGGGCTAAAATATCATCTAAGCTATTCATGATATTTGGATCTAGTTTTTGTTGCTTCCACATAGATTTAGCTAAAATAGTAAGGTTTTCATCGACAACTTCTAAATCAGAAAAAACCATAGCGGGAGAAGAAGGATGTTCAGATTCTAATGTCTTAATGCGTTCAAGACTTACTTTAATTTTATGCGGTAACCATATATCATCTTGATCACAAAACATAATATAGTCTGCATTTGAGTGTTCAAGTAAAAAATTAAAATTTTCTGATGCATTTTGAAAGAAGATGGAATCATTTATGAAGGTGATTTTATTTGGATATTGTTTTGCATATCCTTTGATAATCCCAATTGTATTATCTGTTGAATTATCATCATGTATGATAATATCCCAATGGCTATAGCTTTGTGCTAAAAGAGATTTTAGCTGTGCTTCTAAGTATTTTTCACCATTATGAGTAGCAAGAAGTATGTCAATTTTATGCATAATTACTCAGTATCTTTATTTTTCATGCGAGCTAGATGGTTTTCTATTAATGCTGTGTCATAGCTTGAGACCTGTTGGATGACATTTTTATAGTTTTTTATATTGACTTGCATAGGATTATCCCGAAGTAATTCGATTTTAATAAAGGGTACTTGTTCTGAGATTAAAAGTTCTTTCCAAAAGTAGTGCGAGGTGTTTATTTTTCCAATATGCGTCATCTTCTCTTTCCCTAACAAGAGAGATTTTATTTTTTTGATAATTTTTTTGGGTGTTAATTTACGTATAAATATACTAAATTTATTGGAAATGCTAGGTTGAAACTTTGCACTGATAGCAGAATTAAATCCTGCGTTGATAAGTACTTGGCTAAAACCTATCTCATAGCGTTTAATAATTTCATCTTTCTCATCAAGGACTGTTAGGAGTTTCCAAAAACTTGAAAAATGAGTGCTTAATAAAACAGAGTTTTTTAGGACTATAAAATAACTTTGAATATGATATCCCATCACTGTATTATCGGTAATTCCCCAGAAGTCGCATTCGTTTGCTTGCATAGAATCAAACAGTGTTTGCATAGGATAAAGAGGCCCATAAACACTGTCATTACACAGGAGTACTTCATCATATTTTTTATAGTCAAAACTACTTAAGCCTACTTTATAGCTCATGAAGTCATAGCCTACATTTTCTCTTATGATAACAGTATCACAATACTTTTTTAGTTTTTTTATCTCTATATCATCTAGTTTTACCGTTGAGACAAAAATGAGATGCGATACGCAGGGCTTTAGTGCTTGTATGTAGACATAAAGATAGGGGTCTACCATATCATCTCGGTCGTAATGCACTAATACTGCTGCACGCTTTGTGTGCTTCATGACATACTCCATGCATCTGCGTAGTAGCCGAGTAGTTCTTCTACCTGAGCATCATAGGCTCGTATGACATCTTTGTGTGGATTACTGTAGTTTTGTAACTTGGAGGCATTGCTTATAGACTCGTTTATGTGTGTCTTGAAGCCTAGACTATCTCCTATGGGTACAATATTTCCATTTTCCATTTCTATAATGTCTTCTATCACACCACCAGCATCTGTACTAATAACCCATACATCACGTACCAATGCTTCACGAATAGTTAGCCCAAAGCTTTCTTTCCATTGTGAAGGAAAGAGTAGAACATCAACATTGGAAAAAAAATCATCAAGACCTTTTTGGGAGTATTCATAGCCATCTGAAAGTGTAAGTGTGCCTTTGATATCCCAATCTGATGCTATGATAGAGTTGTGACCTAATTTTATGTGTAAATCTATTAGTATGAGTTCATAGCTAGGAGAGTCAATAGATTCAAAAACCTCTTTAAGGAAAGTATATCCTTTATGTACGGCGTTACCACCAAGGTAGGCAAAGCGTACTTTGTCACTTTGAGACTTTTTATAGCTTGTTGATGGAAAGATAATAGCATTTTTATTTACTTTTATTTTCTTTGTATCTAAGCCATTATATCCATACATTTGTGCTTGAAAAGCAGAAGGCGTTAGCAGTAGAGTAGCATTATCAAGTATGGGTCTAAGGTATGCAGTCCTTTCTTTAGTTCGTTCTTCATTGTAGGTACATTGAGTGATACAGTAGTCCGTATCTATTTCTTTTTGGTAGCAGTAGGTGTTGTCTGGCTTAACCATAAACTGTTTTTCGCAAAGCCACCACATATCATGAAGCGTGATGACATAAGGGATTTTGTGTGCTACGCAGGGTTTAGCAATGGACGCAGAAAGTTGTTGAATAGAATGAAAATGCACTAAGTCTGGCTGTAAAGCAGTGAGGATTTTATCAAATACCTCTTGCATTTCTTCATTTTTATCTTCAAGTTCTTTGCTCATGGGTGTGGGGAAACGTACAAGTATCACAGGTACATCATTTACTTCGTAGCGTACTAAGTCATAAGGACGAGGTAAATCGTAGTGTGCATCAAAAAAACCTGTAAATACCGTGACATCATAAGCGTCTTTTTTAGAAATGCGTCTAGAGAGTTCTTCTATGACAATCGTAGCTCCTCCAAAACTAATGGGATTATAAAGAACATTTGCCATAAGAATATGTTTTGTATTTTTATCTTTTTGATAAAGATATTTTTGTAAGATAGGAAGCATATATTTTTGTGCAATATGTTCTATTTGGTAGTTTTCAAGTACTGTTAAAGAAGCATTATTACCTATGGTTTTTCTAAGGCTTTGGCTATGTATAAGTTTTTCAAGTGCATCAATCCATGATTGTTTATCGGAAGCAATAAAGCCATTTTCTCCTTCTTCAATAATAGAGCGGTATTCTTCTACATTAGAAGCAACTGTAGGCAATTTAAAGAGAGAAGCCTCAAGGTATTTGATATTACTTTTTGCATCGTTAAAGAGGGTCATTTCAAGTGTTGCAAGATTTATGTCATAACTTTGTAAATGTGTATAATACTCATGAGTTGGCATAAAAGGTATCTGTGTGACTTGAGAAGCCAGAGCATCAAACCCAGGAGGAAGCGTAAGTGTACCATGAACAATAAATTTTACATGCGAATAGGTATTTAGTATATATATAAGTGCATCTGCTACTTCTAAAAAGTCAATATCATGGGTAGACGTACCACTACCATAAACAATTTTTATACTTTTTGTGTCTGTTTGGATAACATTGTCTTCTTGTATGTATGTGAGGAGTTCTTTATCTAGACAGTTTGGTATAAGGTAGTTTTCTCCTAAATTATATCTTTTCATTTCAGTTCCAAGTACTTGTGTGCTGGTCGAACTGTGACTGGTAAGAGCTAGTGCTTCTTGGTAGAGGTCAGCTCCTTTAAGCAACTCTTTTTGTATTTTTTTAGGTAGATTCTGTAGGTTAGTATTTTTAGCCATAAGCTCTTTATCAAATATCAAATCATCTACATCAAAAAAGCTAGGTACGTCTAATCTTTTAGCCTCTTTTATTAAAGATACTACGAGTGGATAAGCAGGTACGCGGTAAAAGAAAACGAGTGCGCTGAGTTGGAGTAAATTACGTGCTTCTTGAAAGTCTGTCCATGAGACAATCCATACATTGTAGCCTAAATTTTTAAGCATTTCTACTTTTTGCTCTACACGGTATTTTGTACATTGGGGTATGGAGAGTTCAGCGATAATAAGTACACTTTTACCTTTGTTCTGAGAAGTCTTTGTAAGTGCTTGATGCCAAGGTACATAGTCTTGTGTGCGCTTTTTTACGCGACTTCGAATACGTTTTAGTAATGAAATTACTTTATTGGGTATCCTACGTTTAATTGCTTGCGTGAAGCGAAATTCATTACTGTCGGGAGAATTTATTTTTTTGATATTAAAATGTAAAAGAGTATGCATGATAAAGGGAGTTTTACGAAAAATAAAAGCGAATTTATAACTTTTTGATTGATATATTTTGTCAAGTTTTACATCTCTTTTCTGAATCTCTTTGTCTCTTTTTTGAATCTCTTTGTCTCTTTGTTGAATGAGCGTATCTCTGTATTGAATTTCTCTGTCATTGTTAAAACGCTGGGTAAATGCAAGCATAGCTAATTGATTTAGAGTTTCTTTACTTAGCTTGCTATAGTCAGAAGTACTCTCATCTATGCCTAGGTTTGCATGGGTACATAAAAGACCAAAAAACCGTTCCAATGCATGTGCCATAGTACGGTCTGTTTGTCCTAATTCATCTTCAAAGTGCAGAGGATGATTTTTTATTAATCCAAGCAAAGGTGTCAGGACAGATGTCCGTACCCAAAACATAGTCCCCGCAGCAAAATGATAATCAGGATGAAAAGTGACATTGCTTAGACTTGCTAACTTCTGAAGCATAGCTTGGTTTCCTAAATCAAAGCGAATACCACTTAAAATAAGATTTTTTCCTGTGACCATACCCAGTGTATCGTCTGTTTCAAATTGCTTTAGTATGTTCTTTGATATACCATTAGAACCTATAAGGTCATAATAAAGTAGCTTGCGCCATGCATCACCATTGTCTATCTCGACAGATTTCTTGGTGTGGAGTTTGCAGAGGTATTTGTATTGTGTTGTATCGATGAGGCTAAGGACTTGCAAAAAAGGCAAGACATCTCGTCCTCTGTTTTCAACGCTATAGATATGTGCATCGGGAAATTCTTGAAATATCTTTATAATATGTACTTCTTCCATCTCTTTTGGAAGGGTAAGATAAAGGTCATACTTACTGTCTAGTTGTTTTAAATAGTGTACAATTTCATGCCATACTTCGAGGTAAAAAATATGAACAATGATAGCTCTATCATTTTTGGATGGACGGGCTTTACTTATGGGTTTTTGTTCAACTGTCTCATGATGGAAGGTGAGTTGTTCGATACTGTAGTTCAAATTTTTGTGCCTTACTACTATACACCGATTTGATAATATTCAAATCCAAGTTCAGTCATACGTTTTTTATCAAATTGATTGCGACCATCAAAGAAAATAGGGGATTTTAACAATCTTTTTACTTCATCAAAATCTGGACTTCTAAACTCTTGCCATTCAGTTACAAGTATGAGTGCATCTGCATCTTTAAGTACCTCATATTTACTGTCCCCATAACGTACATGTTTATTGTCTTTTAGGTAGTGGCTCTCTGCTTCATACCGTGCCTTAGGGTCATAGGCTACTATTTCTGCACCAAGAGAAGTAAGTTCGTTGATGATAGTAATGGCAGAAGCTTCACGCATATCATCAGTCTCTGGTTTAAATGCTAGACCCCATATGGCAAATGTTTTACCTTGCAAATTGTTCCCAAAGTGATTGATAACTTTTGTGCTTATCACTTTTTTCTGTGCATAATTTACTGCTTCAACGGCGTCAAGTATTTTAGGTGTATACCCAAAATCTTTTGCAGTTTTGGCTAAGGCTTGCACATCTTTAGGGAAACAACTTCCCCCATATCCACATCCTGGGTAGATGAAACTGTAGCCAATGCGAGAGTCAGAACCTATACCGTTACGTACCTGGTTGACATCTGCACCTACACGTTCACAAATGTTTGCTATCTCATTCATAAAAGATATTTTCGTAGCGAGCATGGCATTGGCTGTGTATTTTGTCATCTCAGCACTTTTGATATCCATGGCAATGAAGCGGTCACGTGTTTTCATAAAAGGAGCATAGAGTTCATGCATAATATCTAGGGCTTTTTGATTGTCTGCACCTATGACTACACGGTCTGGATGCATAAAGTCTTGGATGGCAGCACCCTCTTTAAGAAATTCTGGGTTACTTACTACATCAAAGTCTATATTTACGCCGCGTACATCTAATTCTGATTGAATAGCATCTCTCACCTTGTCTGCTGTACCTACGGGTACGGTTGATTTATCAACAACTACGAGGTACTCTTGCATGGACTGTCCAATGGTTTTTGCTACAGCCAAGACATACTGTAAATCTGCAGAGCCATCTTCGCCCATAGGTGTACCAACTGCGATAAAACATATTTTAGAGCTTGCTATGGCAGATTTTGCATCAGTGCTAAACTTAAGCGTAGTATTTGCATAGTTTTTTAAAACCATATCTTCAAGCCCTGGTTCATAGATAGGGAGTAAGCCTTCTTTGAGTGAAGCTATTTTTTCCCCATCTATGTCTACACAGATAACACTATTTCCCATTTGTGCAAAACATGCCCCACTTACTAAACCCACATATCCTGTACCGATGACCGATATTTTCATATTTTTAATCCCTTAATCTTCTTTTCAAGTGCATATGTTGAGAGATACATTATAACATCTACACATATATTTATGAGCCTAACAAGTAATACGGAAAAAATAATAATTTCCGAAGCAACATCTGTTTGTAGGTACGTAGCCATCGCTATAAATGTACCTTCTCGTATGCCTATACCTCCAGATGCACCAGGGGTAACAAAGCCTAAAAGCCAACTCACAGTATAAATACTTATGCATTGAAAAAATAAATGTGCTGTAAATGTATCATGTTGGTACATGATGATTATCCCTAGCATTATACCTTGTAAGGCAATAGAGATAGCTAAATAAGAATTCATGAAGAGTTTCTTTTTTAATGGGAAAGAAGGATATAAATAAACAAGAAGTATCAATGTAGCTATACTAGAGAGAGCCATCAAGACTAAAATAATAAAAGGTATATCTTGTGCTAAAAATGCAAATATGGTACTGGTAAATACGGTACCAGATAAAAGTAATAAGGACAATAATAATGAGGTTTTAGCCATTTGTGTCTGCCCAATACCTACTTGGGATGCTAATGCCTGTCTCCCTAAGAAGTGAAAGATATTTCCAGGTAGATATTTTGCTATTTCTGTTTTACTAAAATAGTAATAGGAGAGTAGAAAAGAAAAATGTTTTTTTGCATAATGTAAAAGCATAATATGCCAAGCATAAATACCAATAACAATAGAGAGTATATTTATGAAGACAAGAAGAGGAAATAAGTTTTGTAAAAGTCCAAATTGTGCTAAAAATGAATCTAAGGTGTATTCTTGGGAGAGCTTATAAAATACATAGATTATTGCTATTAAACCAAGAGATTTACCAAAAAAATAAACATATTTTTTCATTTTATCTTTAGTCAAAATGATATTTATCTACTTTCAATTCCTCAAGAAGTCTTCTGTTTACCGAGAGTAAATCAGCAACAAAAGCAATGAGTCCTGTTTGAAAACCTATACCCATAAGTACACCAGCTAATACCACTGATTGCATATGTCCTTCTCCATCACCTGTGAAATAGAAATAGAGGAAACGAAGACCTAGTAAAAACCCAAGTGTAAATAAAATAGCAGCAATAGACATGAAAAAACTAAAAGGTTTGTAGACTACAAAAATACGTACAATGGTAATAACAGATTTTTTAATATAATTTGGAATACTCGATAAAAGTTTAGAGGGTCTTAAATCTTCATTTGTTCTAATAGGCACAGAAGTGATGGCCATGTTTTTTTGCCCTGCTTGAATAATGGTTTCAAGTGTATAGGTGTAGTTATTGTAGACATTGAGTTGTGCGGCACATTCACGGCTGATAGCTCTAAATCCACTTGGAGCATCAGGAATATCGGTTTTACTGGCTTTTCTCACAACCCAAGAACCTAGTTTTTGTAAAAACTTTTTCGCAGGGGAAAAGTGTTCAGTTTGGCTTATGGGGCGAGCCCCTATGACGTATTCTGCTTTACCCTCGAGAATGGGTTGTGTAAGTTTTGGAATGTCTTGGGCTTCGTACTGGTTATCTGCGTCTGTATTGACTATAACATCTGCACCTTGCTTTAAGCATTCTTTAATCCCAGCCATAAAACCTTTAGCCAAACCTTGATTGTGCTTAAAATTGACAATATAATCCACGCCACATGCTTTGGCAACTTTAACAGTATCATCTTCACTGCCATCATTTATAATGAGCCACTCTACTTTATCAAAACCTTTTACTTCTCTTGGTAATGCACCTAGGGCTATGGCCAAGGTTTCAGCTTCATTGTAACATGGTATTTGGATGATGAGTTTCATTCTGTCTCTTTCTTTCTAAAAATTAAAATACTAAGCAGTAAAAGTACTAAGCCTAATAATGCAAGCGAATAGGTATATATGTTATAGCTGGGATTATAGCTTATAATTATTTTACTTTTGCCTTTAACTTCTACTGCGGGTAACATATCTAGAAATTTTACTATGTCTACTTTCTTCTCATTTACAGTAGCTGTCCATCCAGGATATGCACGCATAGGTAAAACAATCCAGCCCTTCTTATCTCCTATATAGTCAATCTCAATTTTAGTATTGGAGACAATTTTGGTTGATGTTGCATCATGTTCTATGCTTTGGTTTATATCAAGTGCTACAATATAATATGCACCAGGAGATACATTTTTGTTTAGTAATATATGTATATTTGCTTCGAGGTTAAGTAATGTATATTTTTCATTTAGTACATTGTCTTGAATGAAGGCCATTTTTAATGAGCTATTTATTTCGTGATTATTTACGAGTAATTTTTGTTCTTTTTCCTCTATGTTTGTCCAAATAACAAGTGCTTTACTGGTGTTCTTGTCAAGCATTTCTAAAGAGACTGTATAGTCTCCTGCTAGTAAAATTTTAGGGGAGTCAAAGAAAAAACGTACCCAAGTATTGTCTCTTATCTCTTCTTTTTTTACACGAGCAGAAGCGATTTCATTGTCTTTATACTTTAGGGTCAACACTACATCTGATGAAGCATGTTTTTCAGCAAAAGTAGCCATGAGGAAAGTCATGCCTAGCACTTCCATATTTTCGTCTAAATGAAATGGCTGCACTAAGGTATTGCTAGGCATCACAGGTGAAGGAGCTTGTTTTCTGTCGTTATCCCATATTGCATGATGTATGTGTTTTGCGTATGATGTACTAAGTATGGCTTTGACATTTAGAAAATCCATATAGGGACTATCTAGGTCTATATGATGAAATGGAAATATTGCAGAAGTAGGTGTTTGAAAAGGTTTATATACTAGTGTACTCAATATCTTTTTTTCTGTAGCATTATGAAAGCTATGAGCATACCAGTCGTTAAGTCCATAGCCACCTAAAGTACCTGCAATTAAAAAACCTTTATCTGCGATAATATATTCAAAAGACCCTAGGTTTTCCTGCAAATAAGAAATGCTTTTTGTTTGAGGTAAAAAAGAAGCATTGGGTACAGAGCCATTAAAACGGTCAAAAAGGTTTTTTTGATCCCATATTTGTACTGTAAATATGCCAATAACAAATACAAAAAGCCATTTTCTGTGGCTAATTCTTTTCATTATTTCATGAAGCGTGTAGGCTGATACCATCGCAAGGGAAACACCTATTAGGTAACCAAACCTAGTAAGTAAACTACTGTTTAAGGTAGGTACTTTATGGATGAGTTCAGGGCTTATAAGTGTAAAAGCAATGGTGAGAGAATATATAAAAAGTATGAGGGAAAATATAGCGATAAATACAGGTTTTTTAGCAAGAAAAAATAAGGATAAAAATAAAAACACAATAGGCAGTATGCCCACATAAAATGTTGTCTCAACGCGAGGATACCTGTAAAGGTCAGGATTTATAAATAGTTCAAAATCATGCAGTTTAAACCCTGAGCCACCATGTCTATAGCCCATGCCACCCATCCATGTAAGTAGCTCTGTTAAGGGAAATATAAAAGGCAAGGCAATCATCACAGAAAGAATAGAAAATATCCCCAAATGCAGAATTATTTTTAAAATTATTTTTAACGCAGGTCTTTGAGAGAGTAAAAATATAACAAACATAATAGCTACGGACATATAAGTCATCACCGCAATCATAGGAAAACCACCTAGGTTGAGCATAAGCATGGTTACAGTGACTAAAGGGAGAAATCGTTTATCTTGTGTGACTAAGTACTTGTATACAGCAAAAAATACCCAAGGTGTCCAGATAGCAGTATGTACATGTGCCCAAAAAAACCACGCAGAGTTAAAGCCAGAAAACATAAAGATAAAAGCACCAAATACTGAGGCACTTCTGTTTAGAAATAGTCTTAAAAATAAGTACATCCCAAAAAGTCCAATAAGGACATTAACCAAGTTAGCCAGATAAAACCCTAACGCATCATCTTTCACTACAGCAAATGTAAAAAAAGCAGGACTCAATAAGGAGTTGGTAAAAGTAAGCCCTGGCTTTCCTCCACGTTGATAATTCCAAAAAGGAATCTCTCCTTGATGTAAATCTTTTTTGGCAGAGGTCCATATGGGAAATTTTGCATCAAGTACATCGGATCGCTCTCCACTAATGTAAGGGACTACGATGTTGGTATTTTGCCATCCAGGGTATTTGAGTAGCAAATCCATGGGGGCTATGGTTTGAGATTTAAATGGGTTTGCCCCAAGCATAAATAATGCTAGAATAAAAAGAAATATAAAAGAAATATAGTTTGGTAGTTTAAGCACAGTGACTCCTAGGTTTAATTTGCTTCATGGGGAATAGCCTGATCAAATTCATGTATTGTAAAAGTATGTATCTTATACTCTCCTTTATCTTGGGCAAAATTTATCCTTAGTCCATCATTTATGTATTTAGCTGGAAAGACCATGCCAAATTCGTGTAGTCCTTTGTGAAAATTTACTGGTATCATATGGGAATCATCATATTTTCCATTTTTCTTGTAGTAGAGTTTAAATACTGTTTTTATGGGACTTTGCATTTTGAAACGTAATAGACATGATTTTGCATCGGTTTTTATATTTTTCAAAATGATATGAGGGTCGTTTGTGTTGGCGTTTATTTTTATTATATTATTTTCTTTCGTGATATTTAGCCCTTTATTTGCTACATATTTAAAAGTGGGGTTATGCAAATCAAAAAGAAGCTTATTATGGCTTAGGTTGATGTCTAAATGTAAACCTGTTCGATATATTGTATTTTCAGGGATATATTTAAAAAGATTTCCAATTTTCTTTTTATTTTCATAAAGGTGTTTTTTTACGCTATCTTCTGTGACTAAAAACTTGTCATTTTTTACACTATCAATAATAAAATCCCCTACAGAAGGAAAAAAGTGACTACCTTCTTCCCATTTATGCGTCTGAAAAGAAAGCTTATTTAGTGCATAAAAGTCATGAAAAGGAAGTACTTGTGCTAGTTTTTCTTTAAATTCATTTATTTTAAATTGATTATAGTATATATATGTTTTATAATAGGTTGGGTACATAAAAGTTTTTAATGTAATATTGTGTTCATTGCATAGTTGCTTAATGGCTTGAATGTCTGCAATAGCTTCATCCACTCTATGTATTTGTGTATATCCAAGCATTGAGCCTGGAAAATTTCTTTTTGTATCATTTTTAACTCTTTTTTCATGGGCTCTTGCATGTTTAACGAAATGATTATCAGGATTTGTAATTTTAATACTATCTACAAGCTTTATCTCACCCAAGAGCAGTTTAAATGTTTTGGTATCAATCTCTCGAAATAGCCACTGCGCATAAAACTTGCTTCGTTCCCAAAAGGTATTTTTATAGGTAAACTTATGTCTATCATTTGTATTGTCTTTCCAAATGTCAAAATCATTTAGTCCTATCCAAACTTCTTTTAGTTCCAGCCCATTATCAAGTAAGGTTTCGAGCATTTGTTTGTAGGTGCTAGCCGTACCAAAGCCATGACTCATGTTGTAGGCACTTGGAGAGACACGAGACATATCTAAGTTTGCACCACGGGAAGAACCAAATACAAGTGTGTCGTACCTACCTTTGTTCTTTTCTAAAAGTAAATAATGTACCTTTAAGTACAGTCTATTGGCATCTATGCCATGATATTGCCGTTTATAATCTTGCTGGAGTACACGTGTAATGTCGGTTTTATAGTTTAGAAAAGGAAGCACTAAAAAAAGTGTGATACTAGCAAAAATTAAAGTAAATACATAATGTTTGTTTTTCATTTTTTATCTCTTTTAAAAATTAAAATATAAAAATTCAGATTGATTACTAGAGACCATTGTCATCAGTGAAATTCCTAGCATAAATACAGTTAGTAAAACCCAAAACAGAGGTATTTTTTTTCTCTTTTTCAAGTTTTCTTGTAGTTGATTTGAGTTTTTAAATACAAGTACAGACACAAAAGCTAGTCCAAGTAAAGTAAGGATAGCAATGGTTTGTGTTGTAAAATAATTGATATAGAAAAATCTTGTTCCCTCAAGGTTTGTATAGGTCATAAATTCTAAAGAGTGTATATTAAACATCCCAAATAGTACTTTCTCTGCACTTTCAAAGCTAGTTGCTCTAAAAAATACCCAAGCAATGTTAATAAAGTTAAAAGTGATAAACCATGCAAGAAGTGTAGGCATGCCTAAGCCTAGTTTCTGCCAAGCTCTATGAGTCATTAGAGCCACACCATGCAAAGCTCCCCAAAATACAAATGTCCATCCTGCACCATGCCAAATCCCTGCCAGTAAAAAAGTAGCAAATAGATTTATATATGTATGTATCTCACCCTTTCTGTTACCCCCTAGAGGGATATAGATATACTCTTTTAAAAACCTAGAGAGTGTCATATGCCACCTTCTCCAAAAGTCTTGAATATTTGTGGCTTTGTAGGGTGAAAAAAAGTTTATGGGTATTTTTATATTAAACAAAAGAGCAAGACCTATGGCCATATCTGCGTAACCAGAGAAGTCAAAATAGAGTTGAAAAGTATAGGAAAGTGACGTGACCCAAGCTTCAAGCATATTAAGTGTAGGTGCTACATCAAAACCTTTCGTTGCCCAGATAGCAAAGGTATCTGCAATCACTACTTTTTTAAATAAGCCTATGGAAAATATGAAAAGTCCTAAAGCTATATTAGAATAATTTTTAGCCTTGTTTCTAAGCTTAGCAAACTGAGGCATCATTTCAGAGTGATGGACGATGGGTCCTGCTATTAGTTGTGGGAAAAAAGTTACAAAGACCGCATAGTTTAAAAAGTCATACTCTTTAGTCTCCTGTTTGTAGCTGTCTACTAAGTATGCAATTTGTTGAAAGGTGTAAAAACTAATTGCAAGAGGTAAGGCAAGATGAAGCAAGGGAACTTCAGTACCCATAAGGCTATTGACATTGACGATAAAAAAGTCTGCATACTTAAAATACCCTAAAAGTGAAAGGTTTGCCACGACACCAAAAACCAATAATTTTTTAGCGACATACTTTCTGTCTTTTATTTTATGTAAGGAGAGTTCTTTGCCTAAAGTATAGTTAAGGAGCATGGATACTAGGATAAGTGGAAGATAGATGATGTTCCACCAAGAATAGAAAAACAAAGATGCTAAAACTAGAAATACTTTACTCGCTTGCGTATACTTTTTGCTATTGAGATAAAAATAGATAAAAAAAGTGAGGGGAAGAAAGAAGAATATAAAAATGTAAGAATTAAATAACATACTTCTTTCCTAGTGCCTATAAGTCATCGGCTATCAAATCAACAGGATACCCACTAGCAGAAGAGATAAGTTCTTTCCAGTTTTCAATATCAAGTTGCAAAGGATTACGTTTTAACACTTCCTTTTTTATAAAAGGGAATTGATGTTCTTTTATGAGGGTATCCCAGTGGTATTGCAGTGCATTGGTATAGTGTTTTTCTTTTGTGCTGTAGTAGGCAGCACAATGAAGTGATGAGTGCAATAAGGCTTGTGAAAACCCTATTTCATTGTGTTCTATGAGTGCTTGTTTGTTAAGGTAAACTTTAAAGTGTTTCCAAAAGTCTATAAAAACTTTATGATTAAATGCCTTTTTGTTGTACACCATGAAATAACTTTGCAGGTGGTACTCTATCTCATGGTTGTCTGTCATGGTCCAAACATCATAGTTTTTCATTTTTGTGCAGATACTCTCTAAGCCAAAGAAGGGTCCATAAACACTGTCATTTACCAACATAAGTTGTTCGTAGTTTTGAAGTGTTGAGCCTAAGTAGTCTAAACCTGTTTTCCATGCCCCAAAGTCATAAGCATAATTATTTTTAACAATAATACCTTGACAATAGGGCTTTACTTTTTCAAGGACTTCATCAGATAGGTTTTTTGATGTACTAATGATAATAATATCAGTAAATTTTGCTAGTGACTTAAGATAGTAGAGTACATTTTCTTTTACTTCACTCTGGGCATCAAAATGAGCAAAGAGACAGATACTGGTATGGTTTTTTTCTGAAAATTTTTCTTTTTGATGTATCTCTTCTGTAAAAGGTACACCTTGTACTTCTTCAAATCCTTTCATCACAAGTGCATCTGTCTCAGACCCCACGCCAAAACGTGTTAAGTTTTTGTTGTAGTAGGGGTCACCTTCTAAAAATATCTTTTGATGCTTTTGTTTAAGATGCCATTTTTCTTTTTCACGACGCTCTACATCTGCCACACTTTTTTCATGCCCTCGGGAGATAGATTCATAATGGTATGCTTCACAGTAAGGTGTCCAGACATTTTTATGCCCTTGTGCTGCTATGCGTAGACATAAGTCAACATCATTGTACGCAACAGAAAGATTTTGAGCATCAAAACCAGTTATGTTGTCAAAAAGAGATTTTTTAACCATAAGACATGCAGCCGTAAGAGCAGAGTAGTTGTTGACACATCTTAGTTTTGAAATGTAGCCATAGTGTTCTTTGGAAAATCCTTGATATAAAAGTATCACTGAATGAATGGTTTTTGGCACAATGACAAGCCCAGCATGTTGCACTGTGTCATTTGGAAAGTAAAGTTTTGCCCCAATAGCACCATTTTGTGCCTGCTGAGAGTACATAAGCATCTCTTCTATCCAGTTTTTAGAAATAATCTCAATATCATTGTTCAAGAAGAGTATATGCTCACCTTTAGCATGGGTCCTAACCGCATGATTGTTTATCTCAGAATAGTTAAAAGGTACATTGTACTCATAAAATTTTATGCGTTCATCTAGCCTTTGAAGACCTTGCATTTCATCAAAGGTCTCTTGCTCTGTACTATTATTACTAATACCAATAACTTCAAAATTTTCATAGCTAGATTTTTCTAAAATAGATTCTATACAAGTTTTAAGCAATTCAGGTTTGTCTTTAAAAGGTATCACAATACTAACGAGTGGAGACCCTATGATAGGATAATCAACTTTATAAGTACCAGGTGTTTGTCCATTTTTTACTGTGGCTTCAATATCTCTTCTTTGCATGGCATTTTCAAGTGCTTTGCGTCCTGCATCTTGTGCATAAGATTTTTCGCCATACTCTGAAGCAGTAGAACCAGGAATCTTACGCCAATGGTAAAGTACTTTAGAAATATGTACTATTTTACTTGTATGTTCAAGAACTTTTAGATAGAGGTCGAAATCCTGAGAACCCTCAAGCCCTATGGTGAAATCACCTACTTTAGTAATGAGTTCTTTTTTTATCACGCCTAAGTGGCTCAAATAGTTTTGAGAAAGAAACAAATCTGGAGAAAAATCAGGTTTAAAGTGCGGGTCACTGTATGTGCCATCAATTTCTATCTTGTCTTCATCGGAGTAGATAAATTCAGCACCTTCTTTGTTGATGATTTTTACTACTTCATAGAGTGCATCTGGAGTGAGGGTGTCATCGTTATCCATAAGTGCAATATATGTACCAGAAGTCATGCCTAATGCGGCATTGGAAGCTCCAGAGATATTTAGATTCTTTTTTAAAAATTTTACTTTTATTTTTGGATGATTTATTTTTTTGAGATATTTTTTTGTATTTTTGTCGGTACTTTTGTCATCTACCATACAAAGTTCCCAATGTGTATACCATTGAGACTCTATGGACTGCACAGCAAGGTCTAGCCATGCAGGAGATACGTTGTAAACGGGCATAATGATAGAAATAAGCGGTTTCTTTTCAAAGGTATCTATCTCTTTTTGTATACTTGGTGAAAGTGAAGGTTCCAAATAGACATAGTTGCTTTCAGGAAGAGGCAAGCTCTCCTGTTCATGCTCTATAGGCTTTTTTAGGGACTTAAGTGCATTCCATACAGGGCTAGGAATAAACATTTTCACAAGACGTTTTATGCGACTTTTTATACGCATGTATTCAACAAGATTAGTGAGTTCATCAGTGTGTTGATTGAGTTCATAGATATTGTGATTGAGTTCATGAACATCCTGATTTACTTTATGGATGTACTGATTTAGATGTTCAGTATGTTGTTTTGATTTTTCAATTTCAATTTCTTGGTTGTCAATATGTCTATCTTTATCTAAAATAATAGATTCTTTGTCTGCAATAACCAAATCCATATTTTCAATATGAGCATTTTTCTTTTTTATATCTTCATCTACGGTAATACGTTTATGTTGATACTTTTCTTGTATTTTTAGAAAACTATCTTTATTGGCAACCATTTCAAATACATAGTGTTTTTCCATAGCCCAATGTAAATCATTTGGTATATGAAGTGCTCTAAATATACTAAACTCAACAGGGATATTGAAATTATATACCCATTCATAGTCTATAAGATATATATCATCATTTTTAAAAATAATATTTGAAAAAATAAGGTCAATATTGGATATATCTTTAAAACAAGGTTTACCTTGGAATTGACTATAGTTAAAATCACCCAGAATAGCTTTAAACTCATCTGTTAGCATAGAGTCTACATCAAAAGGAAGGGTAGCAAAACCTTCATAGAGTAATTTTTTATATCTATCTATGACAGCTTCACCTTTTCCAAACTTTTTTGCTTGGTTATATTGCTGTTCTAGGCTTTCGCCTTCTATAAATTCAAAAGTAAGCGAATTGTTTGTTTCTGCTATAATTTTTGTCAATTTTATATTTGGATTAATAATAGCAGAAGTCAGTTTTTCATAGTTTTTCTGCATTCTTTTTAGATGTGCTATGGCCTCTGGAGTTATGGCTTCTTTTTTGACATACTTTTGCCCATTTTCTTCATAAATTATAGTTTTAAGTTGAAATTCTTTTGAACGTTCACTATTTATTTTTACATACAGTATTTTCATTTATTCTCCACAGATTACTAAAAATGAGTTAGCAAAAAATTCATATTGAGCATTTTCTATGATACCTTTAAAGGCAGCTGTTTCATTAAAAAGTTCATAACGTGTATTGTCAAAATTAGGGGCAGAAGTGAGTAGGGTATCTATGCTAGGAAGCCACTCCTGGCTATAGATTTCCATCGGCATTTTATAGTCAGGGTGAGGGTAGTAAAACTCTTGTGCAGGATAACCACTCTGCACAAGTAACTCTTCTAACTCTTTTTTACCAAATGTACGTACAAATGATATGTCTTTGTATCCAGTAAGCCCATCAAACTCTTTGCCTGTATGGTCTTCTTTTGCTCCTGCAAAGTATTTGAGACCATAACGGTTTTCTATGGCGATGATGAGCTTTCCTTTAGGTTTAAGGTACTGCTTTATTTGCTTTAAAAAATCCTTGTAGGGTTCATCGGTATGTGTGAAAGAACCTGCATATTCAAGTACTCCATTGAGTGTGATATAGTCAAACTTTTCTTCAAATGTTATATCATTGAGATTGCCTACAATAATTTCAAGATTTTCAAAATGTTTATGACGTTCTAAATTAATGCTTGAACGTCTTTTTGAAAGTTCAACAACGGTTACTTTTTCTAAACTTTTACATAAAGCCCCAGTGATAGCACCACATCCGCCTCCTATTTCCAAGCAAGACGCCTTGTCTCTAAAGGGATACCAGTTAATAATATTTTGACGAATAGGAGAGAGATGATAGAGTACAGGCCAGCGACCGTCATTTGCAAGGACTTCACTATAGTCTGTGCGAGACTTGACAATATCTAGCAACACCTCTTCTATGTCACCATCACTGTAATGATCTTCGCCGCTATAAAATTCTAAGTTTAATTTGGCAGCCATAGCCTCCCTTTTTTGTGTGATTAGTAATATGGTATATATTTTGGAAACGATTTAGGCGTTTTAAATAATACTTTTTTATGACCCTTTGGGGCAATGTCTTCTTGATAATGTTTGCGATAGTCAGGATTAACACGTCTGCCTCTCCAAAATACTTGTTTTTGATACATGTATTTTAGCACAAATGCAATATCACTACGGGCATAATAGTACATTTTATCATCCAGCTTATTTGTTTTGCTACTTTCTTCTAAAATTTGTCCAATTTTTTCTATCTCTTTGTCATCTAAATTAAAATCATAGGGATGCGATTTGAAACTATTTTTAATGGATAAAATATTTTTATAGTAATTATGTGAAGTATTATGTGAATACTTAGAATAGAGTGCAGTTCCAAGAAGTATCAAAAATATAAATAAATGTACTAGGTATAAAGGAAGTTTTATACTACGAACAAATACGTATGCAGTAAGAGGTAAGATAATAAATATAGATGAACTATAGTAAATACGATGGATGACATCAGGGCGTGCTATGAGTGCAAACAGACCACTGGAAAATACATATAAAGGAATCAATATAAAAAATGAACTAAGCAAAATAAAAATATAAAAACGCTTATTGATGTATTTATTTTTGTCAAAAAATAGAAAAATAATTATGCCAATGCAAAGGGCAAGACTGAGATAAATGAGTTCATTCATGGCATAGTTTGCACGGTTTAAATGCTGGGTAACATGCTCCCCTTGCGTGAGTATACTCTCATAAAGTAAGGGGAGTTTTTCTGGACTAAAATAGCTTAGTATCTTTGATGATTCTTCTAGTACATACGTGAAGAGATAGATGCTGATAATTACTAAAGGGACTAGGATATAGTAGTATTTTTTAAGTATTTTATATGAACTGTCAATATAAAGCAATAATAAAAGTGAAACATACATCAAATAATACATAAATTCCATGGCATGCACTTTGAGTATAAAGAGTGAAATAAGTGAGATTTGCACGGTATAGAATAACTTTTTAAAAGTGGAGCTTTGTTCATGAAGAAGTACAATAGTTAGTGCAGTAATATACCAAAACAAAGGTAAAGTCATCTGATAGTTCACGCCATACCAAAGTGTCCATACTAGATGATAGTGCAGTGAAAAAGTAGCAAAAATACTTAGCCATATAATGACAGACCATAAAGACAATAGTTTGACCGATAGAGGGTCAATATCTTTAAGAAGATTGCGAAATATGACTTTGGAAAAAAAATAAATAGCAAAAAAAGAAAATAAAGTTTGTACAATATAAATGACTTTTGCTCTTAAAAACATATCTGCACTTGGAAGCTGTAAAAGATGAAATATATTTGCCCATATATCATGCCAAATAAGCCTAGTATGTTGGATGGAAGTTGTTGTTGTCTCTGCCCCATGATAAAATTCATCTATGGCGATAAGATGTGCAAAGACATCATAGGGGTATTTTAAAAATGGATGTGAAAAGAATATAAACCCAGCCAGTAAAAAAGCAAGTAAAAGATAAAAATATAGATTATTTTTTGACTGGATTAACACTAACTTCACTCTCTAAATCATAAAAACCAACCATCTGTTCAGAACCAATGACTTCAAATAGCATAGCATCATAAATACGGTTATATACTTCCACGCCATTTTCATTTAGATTTACACATCCAAGTGATAAGGCATATTTGCCAAGTTGTAAGTTTGCTTTTTGTTTAAAAGCAACAGTAACGACATCATCGGACTTAAATATGCCTGTCACAATACGTTTCATGTAGGTATTTGTCCCTGTAATCTCCAGCCCTCTAATGTCTTTTAGCGTAAAAGCAAAAATAGGATTTTCAATTTTTTCATAAAATTTTACTTTTATAACTATGGTAAATTCTGAGTTATAGTCTAAAATATCGCTTGGATTCCCTTGCAAATCCAGTGTACCATAGTCTATGATTTGTGCTTTGTTGTTACCGTAAACATCTAGGTCTTTATGCTCTTCAAAAGCATCTTTAAGGAGGTTTGAGCCTACTAGTTTACGTCTTTTTTTACGTTTTTCTTCTAAGTCTTTTTCGTAAAAGTCACCAGAGAGTATTTTTTTAAAAGAATCTATCCCGTCTTTGGATGAGCCATCAAATACTTTATGTCCACCATCTATGACAATCCCACGTGAACAGTAACGGATGACCGTATCTAAGGCATGGGTAACAAAGAGAATGGTTCTTCCTTCTTTTTGAAAATCTTGAAATTTCTTAAAACATTTCATTTGAAATGCCAAATCACCAACACTTAGTGCCTCATCAACGATGAGTATATCTGGGTCAACGTTAATGGAAACAGAAAATGCCAAACGTGCAAACATACCAGAACTGTACATTTTTACAGGTTGGTAGATAAACTCACCTATGTCAGCAAAAGCTAAAATAGCAGGAATTTTGGGCTCCATTTCTTCACGGGTAAAGCCCATGAGTGTACCATTTAGATAGATGTTTTCTATACCATTCATCTCCGGGTTAAACCCAGCTCCTAGTTCAAGTAAAGAAGAAATGCGACCTTGCACTTGCACATCACCACTACTTGGGGTAAGCACCCCAGTTATCATCTTAAGAAGTGTAGACTTCCCCGCACCATTTTTCC
>CAYXTZ010000004.1:3001-23061 GCA_964468535.1 uncultured Sulfurovum sp. | reverse complement strand
CGTTGTCACTGGGACACCTTCAGCAGGTGGCTCATACGACTAGTCGTATTGAAAAATTAGTATTTTAAAGGACACATATGGAACTTATGAAACTAGAAATCATCACACCTGATGGTGTGATATTTGATGGTGAAGTTAAGCAAGTTAATTTACCTGGATCTGAAGGGGAATTTGGTGTTCTAGCTGGTCATGCTACATTGGTTTCCTTGCTAGATACAGGTGTCATTGTTTACGAAATGGAAGATTCTAAAGAAATAGCAGTGGCTATTAACTCTGGATATGTTAAAGTCGATGAAACAAAGACGACATGTATTGTAGATGGTGCTGTAGCACTTTCTGGTGATGACTGCGATCTTTCGAAAGCTTTAGATGCAGCAAAAGATTTACTTAAAAGTACTGAGGCATCAAATGCAGCAATTGCTGCAGCAGTGTCAAAAGTTGACCAAATTGGAAAGTCTTTTTAAGTTGGAAACGCTTAGTATTTACTTCAGCCAGAGCAGTGCAATTACTATTTTTGTACTGCTTTTACTTTCTGTCTATTTTGTAGCAACATTCTGGGTATTTTTAGACAGGTTTTATATTTTAACTTCACGTATTCGTGCAGAAGCTAAATCACTTAAAGCACTTTACACAGGTCAGTCAAAATCAGTGGCACAAAACTCACTCATTTTTACTTATCTGTCTCGTGTATCTGAACCAAATAAAGCCATACTGGAAGCAGCATCATCTGATGCTATACGTGTATCAACAAAAGGGCTTACTTGGCTTTCAATCATTGCTTCAACCTCTCCTTTTATAGGGCTTTTTGGTACAGTAATAGGTATACTTGAAACCTTTTCTATGCTTGGTGGACAATCTTCGGCATCACTTTCTGTGATAGCTCCTGCTATTTCTGAAGCACTTATAGCAACAGCTGCAGGTATTGGTGTGGCTATTTTTGCCTACACATTTCATCTTATATTAAAGCGTAAGGCATATGAATTATCATCCTTACTTTCTTCTCAATCTGAAGTGATACTCTCTTCGGTAAATGAGTACTAGATGTACTCTTGGGACGATAGCCCAGATTTAAATATCACGCCATTAATGGACGTAATGTTGGTACTCATGGCAATTCTTATGGTTACAGCTCCTACACTGACTTTCCAAGAAGAAATAGCCCTTCCACAAGGCTCTAAAACAGTCACTGTTAGTAAGGCTAAAACATTAACTATTCGCATGGATAAAGATAAAAAAATTTATTTAAACAAAGATGTCTACGAAATGGACACTTTTGCAGATGACTTTGTTAACCAATCTATAAAATACGATAAAACTTCAGAAGTCTATATACGTGCAGATGAGAATCTAAAGTATAAAAATGTTATTTACATACTTAAAAGTGTTAAAGCAGCAGGATTTGAACAGGTTTCTCTTATTACATTATGATACAAAAATCTTCTACCTTTGTCTCTGGAGTTTTTGCGGTAGGTATTTATGTATTTCTCATAGTTACACTTCTTTTTTATTTTAACACCCATGATAAAAAAAAACCAATACATTATGTTGAAAAAAATGAAGACCGTATACGTGTGACTATGGCTACTCCTAAAAATAAAGAAACCTTAAAAACCAAACAGCCTACCCAAAAGAAAGTCACAGAAAAGAAGAAGCCTGTTGAAAAAAAACCTGTTAAAAAACAAAAAACAAAGGACACAGTAAAAAAACAAAAAGATACAAGTAAAAAAATTATTAAAGAAAAAATAGTTAAAAAAGTAGAGCCAAAACCTAAGAAAGTTGAAAAAAAACCACCTCCTAAAAAAGTCAATAAGCCTAAAGACTTGTTTTCTAATGTCTCAACATCAAAAAAGCCCGTGAAAAAAAATATTATAAAAGTGACAGACAAACCCATAAAATCTAGGCAAAATAATTTGATAAAAGTTTCAAATAGAGCTAGTGCTAGTGAGCTTGTTTCTTCCTCACTTAAGATACAAAAAAAGAGTGATAGAGGTATTGAAAATGCGTATTTTGCACTCATAGAAGAAAAACTTAAAGGCTGGCCCGCACAGAGTGACTATGCAGGTGAGATGGCAAAGGTCTGGATAAAAGTACAGCCAAGCGGAAGTTTTGTATTTAAAGTCATCACCGCATCAGCAAATAATGACTTTAATGTAGGTCTCGTAGCTTATTTAGAGCAGTTGCAGCGTATGGGTTTTGGAGTACATAAGGGCAATAGAGCGTATGAGCTTAATGTTGAATTCATAGCTACAGAGTAAGTATATTACGTCACTTTTGATTAATACTTTTTAGCTAAAATAGGGCTAAAGTTTGTGTGGTTAAAGTTTTTAATATTAATTAATGAACACTTCAACACAGCCTTGATACAATAACCCTATATTATGTCCAAAATTAAAGGAATAAGATTGCGAAATTTAGTATATATAGTTACACTGTTGAGCTTACTGGGTGCAACACTTTTTGGGGTTGATGCCACGTTAAAGATAGAAAAAGATGTGGAAAATCGTGCGCGTATAGCCCTTGTTGATGGTTCTGCTTCGAAAAATACGCATATTTTTAATATTTTTCTTTCAGACTTGAAGATTTCAGGTCATTTTTTGCCAGATAAAACACAGCATACAGGAGATGTCACTAGCAATTTCATTATGCCTGCTTTGAAGAGTAGTGAGTATGTGCTAAAGTATTCACTCAATCAAAATAATGGTAGTAAACTGCTTATCCGTCTTTTTAAAGCCTCAGATGGAACACAACTTTTTAAAAAGTCTTATGCGATACCAGGAAAATCAAAAGTCCCATTTCTCATACATAAAGCAGTGAGTGATGTTAATAGTGTGTTAAAGTACCCAGATATATCATGGATAAATCGTTACGTTGTTTATGCAACTTATACCAGCCCTGGACTGAGTGAAATAAAGTTGGCAGACTATACTTTTAGCTACAGAAAGACTATTGTCAAAGGAGGGTTAAATCTATTTCCTAAATGGGCAAACACAAAACAGAGAAGTCTCTATTATACCTCTTATAATGGACTGCTACCTACATTGTATAAACTAGATATTTATACGGGTAAAAAAAGTAAAATCGTTAGTTCTGAAGGGATGTTAGTGTGTTCAGATGTAAGTGCTGATGGTTCTAAACTTTTACTGACTATGGCACCTCATGGTCAAGCTGATATCTATGAGCTAAATCTTGCCACGGGTTCAAAAAAGAGAGTAACGAAGTTTAAAGGTATTGACGTAAATGGTCGCTATATAGACAATGAAAAACGGGTGTTATTTGTCTCTAACCGTTTAGGATATGCCAATGTATTTAAGAAATCATTAGGTTCAGCGGCAACTTCACAAGTAGTGTATCATGGACGCAACAACAATGCTTGTGATGCCAGTGCTGATAATATCGTCTATTCAAGTAGGGAAAGCCATAATGCTTTTGGGAAAAATAAATTTAATATTTACCTTTCATCAAAAAGTTCAGGGGATACAAGACCTATTACTACCACAGGCTCAAACCAATTTCCACGTTTTTCTGCTAATGGTTTAGTGGTTTTGTTTTTAAAACAACAAGGCAATCGCACTTCTGTGGGCTATACAAATTTAGCAAGTTTTCAAAGTTTACTTTTCCCGTATAACGGTAACAAAATACAATCTATAGATTGGTAAAACATTTACATAAAAGGACAAAAATATGACATATAAATTATGGATAATAACAACATTGGTAGTAGTACTATTTTCAGGTTGTGCACAAACAGCACCAGATTTAGCAAATAAAAATAATGTATCTGGAACAGATGCACTTTCAAGTGATACTGTAAGTATTAATGAAAACAATTATGGCAATGAGGGTGGTATGGATGCCAGCGGAGCCTATAATAGTAGTAGTGATGGATTTAAGTCTGTTTATTTTGCTTTTGGTGATTATGGTATATCATCAGCGATGGAAGGCAATATGAATAAAAATATACAAAGAGCAACTTCAGCAGGAGCTACAATAAAAATAGAAGGTAACTGTGATGAATTTGGTACAGATGAGTATAACTATGCTTTGGGGCTTAAGCGGGCTAAAGCAGTAAAAGATAGCCTCGTAGTACAAGGTGTCTCCTCTAAGATGATACTGGTTAGCTTTGGTGAAAGTAGTCCTGTTTGTCAAACACCAAGTGATAGTTGTTACGACAGAAATAGAAGAGTTGACTTACGTCTAGTTAGATAATTTGATGATGCTAAGAAAATATTTTAACATACTTTTTGTGGCTAGTTTATTTTCACTACTTCCTCTTTATGGGGAATCTATTTATGGTTTTGGTATGGAAGAGGAAAGACCTTCTTCTCGTGTATCAAGCATAAAACCACTCAATACTATGGCTGCGATGAGACAAAGAATTATTGAGCAAGATGAGCGTATTGATGGGTTAACGACTATTGTAGAGGGCTTGAGTGCTTCTGTAAATGAATTACAATCTTCAAATAGTAATGCCGTCCAAGTAAATACAGTACATAGTTCTGATACTTTGTTGCAAAAACTTGCAGGGATGATAGATGAAATTAATGCAAACTATGTACGTAGAGATGAAATGAATAAGGTATTAAATAAAAAAAGTATTATAAAGCCTAAAAAATCAAACAATAACCATGAGAATAAGAGTATTTCGATTGATGGAAAAAGTAATGCAAACTTATACAGTGAAGGCGTAAGACACTTTGTTAAGCAACGTTATAACGAGGCTAAGAAACGATTTACTGTTACTGATACTAAAGGTTATAAGCCTGCTGCATCAAACTATTATTTAGGGGAGATAGCTTATTATACAAAACGGTATGAAGATGCCATTTTTCACTTTAAAAAAAGTGCAGGGCTTTATGATAAAGCCAGTTATATAGATACCTTACTACTACATACGGCAATCTCTTTAGATAGAACGGGTGAAAAAAGTCAGGCAAAAATTTTTTATAAAAACATCATAGAAAACTATCCTAGTAAAAAAACGGCAAAAATTGCTAAAGATAGACTAGAAAAATTATAAAGTATTTAGATGGTTAGGTCTTTTTTCTCACTTTTATTTATAGTAACTTTTATATGGGCTAACGAAGAGAATGAAGAAGTTTACCCTTTTAAAGGTGAAGAGACTGTACCTATTGCAAAAACTATTTTTAAGCTGATTAAGGATGGACAAGAGCGTATTGTTGACTTAACAGATAAGAATTTTATTCTTGTTTCGGTTCGTGAATCTGGGAGTGATGGACGTTTCTATGCTGTAGATGTTGATGGTACAGTATGGTGGTCTGGTGCGATTACCTCAGGTACTTTAGAGTTTAAGACACCTTCAGGTATTTTTACCATTTTTCAAAAGAAACGTTATCATATGTCCAATGAATTTCCTGAGGAAAGTGGCATAAACAACATGGATTACATGATGAAGTTTACAGGCAAAGGGCATGCTTTGCATAAAGGAAGTGTAGATTGGCTCTCTCATGGATGTATACATATCGACCCTAAAGACGTACCTACGCTTTATCATTGGAGTAATTATAAAACTAAAGTAGTTATCACAAGACACAGTTATATGCCTTTTGCAAGAGAAGATTTACGCAGGATTTATGCTGATTAAAGTTCAGTTGCTCGCTTGTACGCTTTTTCTATAGCCTTCATGCAAGATGCTCTTACATTTCCCTCTTCTAGCGCCCCATACCCAGCGGCAGTTGTACCTCCTGGACTCATGACGGCATCTTTAAGTAAAGCAGGGTGTGTATCTTTAATGAGAGTAGAAAAGCCTTCAAAAAGCCCTCGCATACTTGCCATGGCATCTTCTCTTTTGAGACCTTGCTTCACTGCACCATCTACTAAAGCTTCAGCAATGAGAGCAAGATAAGCAGGACCAGAACCTGCTAGTGCAGTGGCGATGTCTATTTCTTTTTCAGTTTCTAGCCACAGTGTGTTACCGATGGCATTTAAAATAACAGTAGCATCTTCTTTGCCTCTAATGTCTCCTGTGAGAGTGGTCATAGATTTGCTAATACTAGCGGCAAGGTTTGGCATACTCCTCACGACAAATGTTGCTTTGAAGTGTTTTTTTAGTATTTTGACTGAAACACCTGCTAACACTGAGATGAGTAAGTCTGCTTTTCCTTGAAGTAGTTTAGCGATTTCATCAACATTTCCAGGTTTCACACATAAAAGTATAGTTTTATCTGTCATATCAAAATCTTTGAGTAAAAACTTCTGCACTTTAGTACCTAGAGTTTTTTCAAAAGCTTTTAGCTTATCCATATCTCGACCCACTACTTCAATGTGGTATTTACCTTTAAGCCCCTGAGCGATACTTAGACCCATATTACCATTACCTACAAATGTGATTGTTCTCATATATTACTCACTTAATTAATTTAGGTTTAGATTATAGCATTATTAGCATAACTTTGTTAAAATGACTTCAATTATTATATAGGATAAATATATGGAAACATTTTTACAAGAAGCAAAAGCTTCAAGCAGAGTGTTGTCAACACTTAGTGGTGCAGAAAAAAACAAGGTACTCACTGCAATGGCAGAAGGTTTACGTGAGAGAAGTCAAGTAATTTTAGAGGCCAATGCCTTAGATATGCAAGCAGCAAAGCAGAATGATTTGAGTGCAGCACTGAAAGATAGACTTTTACTCGATGAAAGTCGTGTAGAAGGTATGGCAGTAGCTATTGAACAGATAGCGGGGCTTAAAGAGCCAGTAGGACGAGTACTTGATGGTTGGTATGCAGATGCTGGATTTAAAATAGAAAAGGTGTCTGTGCCAATAGGTGTGATAGGTGTTATATATGAATCACGTCCTAATGTAACTGCTGATGTAGGGGCATTATGTTTTAAGTCTGGAAATGTTGCCATACTAAAAGGTGGTAAAGAAGCAGAACACTCCAATAGGGCTATAGCAAAGGTTTTACAAGGGGTACTTAAGACACATGATTTACCTGTGGGGGCTATAGCACTGCTGCCAGACTCTTCTCGTGAAGGAGTGGCAAAACTCATCAAACAAGATGCCTATGTGGATCTCATAGTTCCTCGTGGTGGAGAAGCACTTATTAAGTATGTCTCAACAAATGCAACAGTACCAGTGGTCAAACATGATAAAGGGCTTTGTCATACCTACATCGATGAGGATGCTAATTTTGATAAAGCATTAGCAGTAAGCATCAATGCTAAGTGTAGACGTACAGGTATATGTGGTGCGTTGGAGACCTTACTTGTTGATGAATCTATAGCAGATGAAATATTGCCACAGATTAAAGAAGCATATGATGCACAAGGGACAGAACTAAGAGGATGCTCTAAGACACAAAAAATAATCCAAGTTAATCCTGCAACAATAAATGATTATGCGACAGAATATTTGGATAATATCCTAAGTGTACGTGTAGTAGATGGAGTCGAAGGTGCGATATCTCATATAGAAGAGTATGGTTCACAGCATTCTGAAGCTATCATCACAGAGAACTATAGTACAGCAGAACATTTTTTAAATTCTATAGATGCAGCTTGTGTCTATTTAAATGCCAGCACACAGTTTACCGATGGCGGAGAGTTTGGTTTTGGTGCTGAAGTGGGCATTAGTACAAACAAGCTTCATGCACGAGGACCTATGGGAGTGAGTGAACTTACCACGTATAAATATAAAATATATGGCAATGGAGAGACCCGCTAAAACTCTAAGCCCTACTAAAGCTTTATTGGCTAGAATAACTAAAATTTAACATAGGATATAAACATGACAATAGCAAAAGAAAAAAATGTTGTAGGTATTGAATACGAAGTAAAAGAAGCAGGAACAGATGTTGTTTCTGATAGTAATAAAGGTGGAAAACCACTAGAGTTTATCATGGGTAAAGACCAAGTTATCCCAGGACTAGAGTCTGCACTTATCGGTATGGATGAGGGTGAAAGTGGCGACATCATGGTAAAAGCTGCAGATGCGTATGGTGAGAGAAAAGATGATGCGGTACAAACACTTCCAAAAGACCAGTTTGAAGGCGTAGACCTTGCTGAAGGTATGACACTTTATGGTCAAGGAGAAAATGGTCAAAGTACACAAGTAATTGTGACATCATTTGACGACAAAGAAGTAACCATTGACTTTAATCATCCACTAGCAGGAAAAGACTTGATGTTTTCTGTAACAGTATTAAGTGTAAGACAAACAACATTAGATGAGTTAAACTCAGGTAATGTAGGTGGACCAGCTAGTGGTGAGTCATGTGGTACAGGATGTGGTTGTCACTAAAGCCTAATATATTGTAAGCTTTCATCTTGAAGGTTTGCACGTTTTTATTTTTTTCCTCACAAATACTATAAAGTATTTTTCAATTTAACTACATACACTATTTTAATATACAAGTATAAATAAATCTTCGTTTTGATATGATATTATATATATATATCTGTAGGGGGAAATATGAGTGCAATAGAGGAAAGTGAACAGAAGTTCAACATCAATGATGTACTAAAAAAAGTATTTTTCAAAGTGCATATAGACTCTGAGACTAAAGGCTGTGAAGTTGTCTATGTTATGGAGAAAAAGGTACCAAGGTTATTTCATGGGAAGGTACTGGCATTAGAAGAGTATTTAGTACATATTTTTAAGTTTATAGCGAAGTATAATAAAAGAAATGAACTCCTTATTAAGGTTGTTGGACCAGAAGAGTTTGTTTATGCTGAAGATATTGTATTTAAAATAGAAGATCTAGGCTTAACAGACGTAGAGATGAATAAGCTTTCAAAATGTGTAGAAAATGCGGGGCATGCCTTGGGGGCTAAAATATATTATAGCCCTGGTAGAGAATTAAGTATATATATACCTTTTACTTTGGCTGAACTAGGCTTTAGAAGACATTATAGATTACCCTCTAAATCTCTTTTACAAAAAAATGTTTTAATTATGGCAGAGAGTCAAAATATCACTTTGAGTATTACTCAAATGTTTAAGTATTTTCCTTATAATGTAGATATGAGTCTTTATAAATATGATGAAAGAGTACATGACTTGAGTAGTTATGATTTGTTAGTCATTGAAGATAAATTGATGAATGAAGCATTGAATAAAGCTTGCACTAAAGTGCAACAAACACAGCCTTTAAAGCTTGTTGTACTTGGTAGTGTAGATGATATAAATATAGGTACATTGTCCAGTGCTTCTAGTGCTTTACTAAGACCAGTGACGCAAGAAAGTATTTTTGAGTTAATTGTTTCTGTATTTTCAGATGAATATGACTCAGAACAGTTTCTCAAAAATAGAGAAAGACTAAAACAAGCAGAAGAAATAGTAAGAACACGTAGGGGTACAGAAAAAGAAAAGTCAAAAGTAGCTGTAGTCCAAACATCTTCTAAAGACAGTTTTCGGACTGTTTTAGAAAATAAAAAAAATGAATATACAAGTATTTTAGATATATCTTTGGGTAAAAAAAATACAAAAACGTTACGATTAAACTATGAAGATGAACTTGAAAACTTTTTTGATATGTTTAATGGGTCTGACCTGTATTTTAGACAAATTGTTAATAAAAGGTCAATTCATAAAATAAAAGAATTTTGCATTGATTTAGAAAAACATTCAAAAATTATTGGGGCTCAGAGTATATTGAAATTTACAGAGACAATAAGTCTTATTTTTGTCTACGATAAAGTAGATTTACTTCCTATTTACCCAGGGAGATATCATATAGAACTGAAAAAACTTTTTAAAGAGATGGAGCGTTATTTTTCCTAATAAAACACCAGTACTTCTTCACTCTTTTTAAACTCCTTTGGGTAAAATATGATACTTATTTTATATAGCAAAAGGACAATGATGTCAATTAGATGTGCATTTTTATTTCCAGGTCAAGGGTCTCAGTCACTAGGTATGGGTCAAGATTTTTTCAACAATTCAAAAGTAGCAAAAGACATGCTTATAGAAGCTAGTATTCAAACAGGCATAGATTTTTCCGAACTTCTTTTTGAAGAAAATATGATGCTCGCTCAAACAGAGTATACACAGCCTGCTATATTGCTCGTAGGAGCGATGGCTCATAAGGTCTTTACCGATGAAACAGGCATTAAACCTGTGCTTACCATGGGTCATTCCTTGGGTGAGTTTACAGCACTTGTGGCAGCTGGTGCATTAGATGCAGTGGATGCGATAAAACTTGTGAATCTTAGGGGGCAACTTATGGCAAAAGCGTGTTCCAAGCAAGAAGTGGGGATGATGGTTTCATTGGGACTTTCCGATGCGGTAGTTGAAACACTTTGTGAAGAGCAAAGAGAAGCAGGACTTCAGGTTTGGGCCGTTAACTATAATGCAGATGGACAGATAGTAATTGCGGGGATTAAGAAAGATTTAGAACTTTTTGCTCCGATGGTGAAAGCAGCAGGAGCTAAAAGGGCAATGTTACTTGATATGTCTGTGGCATCTCATTGTCCTCTTCTTGAATCTGCGCTAGAGCCACTTGAAGCAAAATTAAAAGAGGTATTGAAAGATGCGTTTATCTCTCCTGTGATTTCAAATGTAAGTGCAAAAGCATATAGTACAAAAGCAGAAGCATTAGACTTGCTTCCACAGCAGTTGGTAAAGCCTGTACTGTATAAACAGTCTATGGCGAACATAGATGATGAAGTAGACTGTTATATAGAATTTGGTCATGGGAATGTACTTAAAGGGCTTAGCCGTAAAGCCACGAAAAAACCTCATTTTAATGTCTCAGATATGGCATCTTTGGAAGCAACGATTACTGCGATTAAGGAACTTGATGTCTAAAATAGCTTGTCATGAAAGGACGAAAGATGTCTAAAATAGCTTGTCATGAAAGGATGAAAGATGTCTAAAATAGCCATCATGGGAGCAATGCCCGAAGAAGTAGCACCAATTGTTGCGAAGCTTGATAACTTAAAAGAGACAGTGTATGCTGAAAATAGATACTATGAAGGTAGCTACAAGGGACAAGATGTAGTTGTTGCATACTCTAAGATAGGAAAAGTGTTTGCTACACTTACTGCTACAATGCTCATAGAAAAATTTAACTGTGATACGTTACTTTTTTCTGGTGTGGCAGGGGCCATTTCTGATAAGTTAAAAATAGGTGACCTCATCATCGCAGATGGTTTGTGTCAGCATGATTTGGATATTACGGCATTTGGTCATCCTTTTGGCTATGTGCCAGAGGGAGAAGTGTGTATCCCTACTGATGTAAATCTTAGAAACGTTGCTAAAGAGGTGGCAAAATCTAAAGGTTTGGTTCTTAAAGAAGGAGTCATCGCTACTGGTGACCAGTTTGTGGCAAATGCAGAGCGTAAAGACTGGATAGGTGATACTTTTCAAGCAGATGCTTTAGAGATGGAGGGAGCTTCTGTGGCAGTGGTGTGTTCTGCTTTAGATGTGCCATTTTTTATATTGCGTGCCATAAGCGATTCTGCAGATATGGATGCTAGTTTTAATTTTGATGAATTCTTAGAATCATCAGCCAAAATATCTGCTGACTTTATACTCTCAATGATAGAGACTATAAAAAATTAGCAAAAAAATTAGCAAAGTACTAAGGAATTTCGTGAACGATAAGCAAAGACGCTCAAAAGCCAAAATAATGCCCATAAGTAAAAAACTCTTAAAAGTCATAGGCAAGACCAATGGAGAGTTTAAGCTCATAGGTGAGGGCGATAAAATACTGGTGGGGCTAAGTGGAGGGAAAGACTCTCTAGCTCTCATACATGCAATGAAACATATACAGCGTCATGCACCTTTTTATTTTGAGTTTGAAGCCTGTACTATTAAGTATGGTATGCCTGATGAACGTTATGAGTTTTTGACTTCTCATTGTGAAGAGTATGAGATAAAACACCATGTTTACGATACAAATATTTTTGATGTTTCACAAAGTGCAATAAGAGAAAACTCTTCATTTTGTAGCTACTTTTCACGTATGCGTAGAGGAGCATTGTATAGTTTTGCAGAAGAACATGGCTTTACGAAAATAGCACTGGGACATCACTTTGATGACACAGTAGAGAGCTTTTTTATGAATATGTTTTATAATGGAAGCATGAGAGCATTAGCTCCTATCTATAAAACAAGTCGTGGCATGCATCTCATACGTCCACTTATACAAGTACGTGAACGTCAGTTACGTGACTTTGCAATAGAAAATAACTTACAAATCATCGGTGATGAAGCTTGTCCTGCTATGCTAAAAGATGTAAAAATGCCACATGCAAGAGCCAGCACCAAAGCATGGCTAGCAGAGATAGAAAGCAAAAATAAAGATGCTTTTAAAATGTTTAAGGCATCATTTAAACACATACATGATGACACTTTTTTAGACCCAGAACGTTGGGATAGAGACGATATAGATTGATTAGGGAGAATAATATGAGACGAATAATACAACTTTTTATACTTATAAGCATGGGTTTAGTAGCAGGCGATGAGGGTATATTGCCTAGACAGCTTACCGTAGATTTACCAAAAAATTGTCAAGTACTTATGTTACATGAGACACGTGATAGAAAATCTAAGCTTATTGTGACGCATGCAGCGTATGGTGACAAGGTAGAAAATATGGGCTGTATTCGAGATATAACCCAAAAAAAAATAGATGAAACTCCAAAAGAAAAACGCTATTATGTTGCATGGAAATATCCTGTATGGTGTCGTGTAGCATTTGGAAAGAAAGAAGGATGGGTTTTGCAGCAGTACTTAAAAAATAAAGACTTGAAAGAAGAAAGTGATGACTTTTAAGGTCTTAACGTCAGGTCGTATAGACAAGATATTTTCTGCCAAATTAGAGGTAAGCCGCAATCAAGTAGAGAAGCTTATAAAAGATGGACTTGTAGTGGTTAATGGTAAAATAATTACTAAGACTAGCTATAAGGTAGTAGAGAATGATGAGATAAGTTATACGTTTAAAGAAGCAATAAAAAGGCTAGTGCCTCCCATAGACTTTGATGTAGAAGTGCTGTATGAAGATGAGTATTTACTTGTGGTAAATAAACCTTCAGGACTTGTTGTGCATCCTGCTCCTTCCGTGAAAGAAGCTACGCTTGTTGATTGGCTCATACACAAAGGCATTTCACTCTCTACCATAAGTGGAGAGGAGCGTCACGGCATAGTCCATCGTATAGACAAAGAGACTACGGGTGCTTTAGTAGTGGCAAAAGACAATAAAACACATGAAAAGTTAAGTGAGCAGTTACAAAATAAAAGTATGGGACGTTACTATGTATCACTCATAGACTGTCCACTTAAAAATGATGTGCTTGTAGACAAAGCTATAGGTCGTAACCCTAAAAACAGATTGATGATGTCTGTTGTTCATGATGCTAGAGATGCAAAGACAGCTTTTGTGAAGTTACTTGTCAGTAAGTGGCAAGTGGAACTTATAGCCGCAAAACTATTTACTGGAAGAACCCATCAAATTCGCGTACATCTAAACGCCATAGGTCGTCATATATTGGGCGATAATTTATATGGATTTAAGACCAAAAGAGATAAAATACCAAGAGTTTATCTTCATGCATATTTACTATATCTAGTTCACCCTCATACAGGTGAAAAAATGGAGTTTGTGGCTCCACTTTTTGATGATATGAAAACATATATAACAAAATATTTTGACAAGAACGAAGTTGATAAAAAAATGAATCCAAACACATTAGGAAACCTTTTTAATCAATTTACATAACATAGACAATAAGTAGAAACTATGCCACACCTAAAAGTACAACCATTTGATATTTCTTTGATTGAGACAAAATTAAAGAACTCTAGCATTATGACCTGTGTTTCAAAGTCACTTAGTGGTGATGATATCTTGATAGGTGTAGCACATGAGGGTGAAGAGTTTTTATTGCAGCTAAAATTGGATGATAAAGCTTATTTACTAAAGTATGATAAAGTCACAAGACCACTTAAAGTAAACATATTAAAAGAGGCACTAGGTATGGTCTCAGAAGAACTAGAGCTTGATGTACTGTCTTCAAATATCACTTTGTCTCACACAAAAGCAGCACTCTCTTCTCGGTATTTTAAGAAGATAGAAGACTTTGAAAACATGAACTATCCAAAAGAACAAGTTTCTGTTGAGGTAGGTTTTGGTTCGGGTCGACATTTACTGTATCAGGCACAGAAAAATCCTGATACACTTTTTATAGGACTTGAAATACATACACCCTCAGCACAGCAAGTACTTAAACAAATAGAGCTTCAAGGACTTGATAACATTTGGGTTGTTAACTATGATGCAAGGCTTTTTTTGGAGATGTTACCTTCAAATCTTTGTACACAAATATTTGTACATTTTCCTGTCCCCTGGGATAAAAAACCACAGCGACGCGTCATATCTAAGAGTTTTTTAGATGAGTCTATGAGAGTACTGCATCAAAATGGACGCTTAGAACTACGTACAGATAGTGATAAATACTTTTGGTACGCATTAGAAACCTTTTTTTCTGTACCTAAAACTGAGTTAGAAGTACGTAAAAATGAAGCCTCGGAAGTCACTTCTAAGTATGAGGCAAGGTGGCTAAGACAGGAGAAAGATATCTATGATGTGTATGTAAAATGTACAAAAAATTCAGAAGAAAAAAAAGATGTGTTAGATTTTAATTTTAATGCAGTAAAATATACAAAAGGGATAGAATCAAGACTGCCTAAAAAAGCTATCGTTTCAAATGAATATTTTGTACATTTTGAACGTATTTTTAAAGTCACTGATACAAGTTTGTTTATCAAGTGTGCTTTTGGTAGTTTTGATAGACCTGAACATAAATATATTTTTTTAGAGGAAAATGGATGTCGTTATTTTGTGTCAGTACCAGTAAAAACAATAGTCAATTTTCAAGCACATCAAGAAATAATAGAGCAGTTGATGCTCACAGAAGGGTAATGCATGTCTAGTGTCATACAAGCCTCAAATCTTACGCTTGCCTATGATGGTGGCGAAAAAGAGATAATAAAAGATGCAAATTTTAGTATAAAAAAGGGTGAGTTTGTATTTATAACAGGACCCAGCGGTTCTGGAAAATCTACACTGCTTAAATCTCTCTATGGGCAGTTGAAACCTAGTGCAGGGAGTCTTATTGTCGGTGGTAATGATTTGGCAAATATACGTCGTAAAAAACTACAAGAACTTCGTACACATATGGGCATTATCTTTCAGGACTATAAGCTGGTAAATGAATGGACAGTGTCAAAAAATGTTGTGCTTCCTCTGATGATAGCTGGATACTCTAGTGAAATACAAGAAACTCAGGCAAAGCGTTTACTTAAACATGTAAAACTTTCCGAATATGGAGACAGGTATCCTTTAGAACTCTCTGGTGGAGAGCAACAACGTGTAGGAGTGGCAAGAGCACTTTCAAAAAATCCAGTGGTTATTTTAGCAGATGAACCTACGGGTAACCTGGATGATTATTCATCCAATGTTATTTGGGACTTGATGGAAAATGCGTGTCAGCAACTTGATACTACCGTGTTGGTAGTGACACATAAAATTCCAACTATTTTTTCATTACCGTATAGACATTTCATTATAGAGAGTAAGGGTGTATATGAAGTTCATTAAAAACCATCTTATGTTTATTTTTCCTCTTATGGCTATCTTATTGGGTGTTGAGTTTTATTTGGTCTTTGAACGTACAACAAAGTCTTATGAGAAAAATCTTACCGAGGGTTATACCATGCTTGTAGTGGCAAAAAAACCTGTCAAACTCGAAACTTTCCAAAAATTAAATAAACATATTATTACAGCTACACAGATAGAACGTAGTACTATTATAACTGAAGTAGTAAAAGGGATAAGTAAGAGTAACTCAGAAGCTATTTTAAAAGCATTGCCATATTTTTACAATCTAGGGTTAGACTCTTATTTGCATACAAATGAATTAGCAGAAATCAAAAAAGACCTAAAGTCAGATAAAAACATTAAAAAAGTGGAAACATTTGGAAGCTCATATAATTCCAGTTATAGGCTTTTTGCTTTTATTAAATTGACATTAAAAATATTTATTATTTTTATGGCGGTAGTTAGTTTATTTTTGATTATAAAACAGATGGAAATATGGAAATACGCTCATAAAGAACGTATGCAAGTGATGGAAATATTTGGAGCTCCACTGATGTTGCGTTCTGGTGTACTTTTTCGTGTAGCTTTTTTAGATGCTATTTTTGCAACCATATTTGTCTCAGCTATATTTTTTTACATCAAGTTTTATTGGGTAGCACAGAGTGGTATAGATATCATGATAGAAAATAAAGAAGCATTGTTTCAGGTGGGAGATATTGGTATATTATTTGCTTCTGCTATTGGGATAGTTATCGTTGCTGTATATACGGTAGTATTTTCAAATAAAGGAGTGCAGGAGTGAAATCCTTTATACTCATTTTTTTTATTTTAAGTGGACTTCTTTATGCCACTTCAACAACAAGTAAAATAAAAGATTCTAAAAAAACTTTATCTGCTACATCATCTGCAAAAACCAAGGCAAATAGACGCTTAGGAAAGATTGCCAAAGATATTAAATCAGCGGGGAAAGATATTGTCTATCTTGAAAAAAAGATAGAAAAATTAGAGACCAGCCAGGTTAAAAATGAAAAAAAGTATGAGAGTCTCAAAAAAGAGCTAAGCTCTTTTGAAAAAGACTTTAAAGAGACTAGCCTCTCTTTAGAGGTGAAGCGTAAAAAATTTATCTCTTTACTCTCTGAGCAGTTTTCCATCGTATTTGCTATGGAGCAAGCATATGAATCTACGAAAGAGTCCATTGTATTACATGAGATATATACTGCATATAAAAAACAAAATTCTAAATCTTTAAAAGTATTGGTCTCAGATATCGCAACACTTAAAAAACGTAAAAAATCTAAGCGTTATTTACGTAATAAAACTAAAAATAATATAGCAAGTATCATCAAAAAAAGAAACTCTTATGCTCAGCAAAAAACTAAAAAGGAGAAACTACTTAAAAGGCTTTCCCGTGATGAAGAAAAGTACAATGTAAGACTTGAAAAAATAGTTGATAAACAAAACTCATTACGTTCTACTTTGGCAAAACTAAATATTTTACATACCCAAGAGGTAAATAAAGCACGTAAGATAGCTACTGCAAAAAAAGAAGCCATGCGTGTGGAAAAAGAACGACAGCGTAAAATACGTAAAGCCAAAGCATTTGCCAGAGCCAAAGCACGAAAAGCAAAAGTTGCTCTACGTAAAGCGACAACGGAAGAACAAAGAGTGGAAGCACGAATTGCCGTAAAAGAAGCAGAAGTTGAAAAGAAAAAAGTTTACAAAAAGAGTGCAAAAGTGAGGCAGATAAATTCTTCATATACGCAGTCTAAAACATACAAATACAGAGGTGATAAAACAATATCACCATTAACTCATGCTAAGGTGATAAAAAAGTTTGGTACGTATATAGACCCTATTTATAAAATAAAGATATTTAATGAGTCTATTACATTGAAATCTAAAATACCTAATGCTAGGGTTAAAAATGTACTTAATGGTAAAGTAGTCTTTGCTGGAAAAAGTTCTATGCTTGGTAAGGTTGTAGTTGTTTCACATAGTAAAAAGATACATACTGTCTACGCAGGTCTCTCTAAGATAGCACCAACTATCCGTGTAGGTTCTAAGATAAAACGGGGATATGTAGTAGGAAAAGTAAGTGAAAAACTCATTTTTCAAGCGACAAAGAACTCGAAACATATTAATCCGTTGAAGCTTATCAAAATATAGATTTTTCTTCCTCTTTGTTACTCAATAATTAAAGTAATATTATTTCTTTTTCTTTTTTCTAAATACACGTTTGGCATCTTTTATCATCGCGTCAGGTATGGTGGCTATAGTCATAAACTCGGACATCTGTAGCAAAGGGTACATAAATGAAATGTAGTATTTGGGGTCAAGTATCTTGGCTTTACCATCTTCTATAAGTACAGGGTAGGGAAGCATAGCCGCATTGTTTCGCCCTATGCGTTTTGTAAATTTTCGAGTTCTTTTGCTTAATCGTATACCTAGTAAAGTAGAACCATTTTCAAGTTCTTGCCTAAAGACAATTTTTTTATTATTTTTAATCCGTTCCAAAAGGTCATCCCCCGATGCTACCTCTATCATATCTTCATAACGTGGCATACCATTCATAAATTGATACTTAGGTAAGAGTTGGAATTTTAAGGCATCTTTTGAGTTCTTTAATGCAGGAAAACCTTTTATAAGTTTTACTAAAAGTTTATTTGCCACTTTTTCATCGAAGTCATCTTGTAGAAACCCCTTACTCATATAGAGTGGATTTGTAATACTGATGCTCTCTTCTTTTGTATCTACAAGTACACGTAAGGTAGCTATAAATCCTCTGTTTGCTTTACTGGCTATAGTTACTAAGGATGCATCAGTAAATACGACAGAAACGAGTGTCCCCTTTTTATTGACAGGTGTAGAGGTGAGTACGTTGAAGCCTGCTGATTTAAGTGTGTCTTCTACCTTTTCAACTTCCATGAAAGCACCACGTAAATAGGCGGAAATACGCCCATGGTTGACCTCCCCGATAAGTGTATCAGTGGACTTTGTAAGCTTTTTTCTATTGTCAAAACTGTGTGGCATATAGCCAGGAGGAACACGCTTTGAAAACTTAATACTTCTATCTTCTTCTGTATAGTTGTTAAGTTGTATCACTTTAGGTGGGGTAGGTACTGTCGGGAGGGTAATGCTTATTTGTTCCTTTGTATCACCATCAATTGCATGTGATAGTGTAAAAGGTACTAGAGAAATAATGACGGGAAATAGTAGTTTTGTAATGTTGTGCATAGGCATCCTTGGACAAGTATAGTCCTATAGGTTAACATATAAATTATAAGCATGAGAAATGTAAATTATTATTTTAAAATACTAAAATTTAAAAGCTACGAAAAGTTACGGATTAAGTATGAGAAATAAAGCTTGGGATACAAGAAGGAAAGTCCTTCTTGTATTTTTATGAAATGATTAGTTAGTTAGAGATGGTTTTTACAGAATCATTTGTATTTTCAGAAACTGACTTTACAGAAGCTGCAGATTCAGTTGAAACAGATTTGACTGAATCTGATACATTGGTAGTTACAGATTCTATAGAAGCTCTTGAGTCGCTAGATGCAGCTTTTACTGAGTCACTTACATTTGTTGCTACAGTGCCTACAGAGTCTTTAGTATCAGAAGAAATTGAACCTGTCGTGCTGTTCATATCATTTGATACAGTTTTTACAGAGGCAGCAGAATCAGCTGAAACAGTTTTTGCCGTGTCACTTGCACTGTCTGAAACAGTTTTTACTGAAGCACTTGAATCATTTGAAAGTGTTTTTACAGAGCTTGTTGCATCTGTAGATACTGTTTTGATAGAGTCTTTAGCATCAGTACTAATTACTGTACCAGAATCTTTCATATCAGCTGTTGTTGTTTTTAAAGAATCTTTAGCATCGGTTGAAACTGAAGTAAGAGATGTAGTCATGTTTTTTGTTGTATTTACTTCCATGGTCTTGATATCATCAGATACTTTAACAGATGTGTCTTTAGCATCAGCACTTACAGAAGTGACTGTTCGCTCTGCTGACTTAGATGTCTCAACAGCTCCGTCTTTCATGCTTACTACTGAATCTTTAGCATCTTTACTCATAGAAACTGCAGCGTCTTTCATATCTTTAAACATATCTCCGAAACTGAAGTCAGCTTGAACACTTGTTAGTAATGCAACTGTAACTACACTTGTTATTACGATTTTTTTCATTTTATACCCTTTTATTTTTTTGATAATGAAGTATACAAAAACTTATATTAAATATAACTTAAAGTTTTAAATATCTTATGATATGTTGTATTATATTAGATAATATAATTTAATTTATAAAGATTAGATTAGGTGATGATTGAAATAAGTGTAGTATTGGGGGTATTCATGATGTAATCTTAGTATTAAAATCTACATCATGAATAAATAGTTTCTATTTTTTTAGTTTCATATGTTCTGTATATTCATCGGATGAGATTGTTTTCACAGAGTCATTGGTATTTTCTGAGACTGTTTTCACAGAGGCAGCA
>CAYXTZ010000004.1:0-2901 GCA_964468535.1 uncultured Sulfurovum sp. | reverse complement strand
GTGCACTTGTTAGCAATGCTGCAACTGCAACAGATGTTTTAATCATTTTTTTCATGGTGTATCCCTTTTAGTTTTTCTTGATAAACGAATTATAATCAAAAATATATTAAATTAAACTTATAGTTATGATAGTTATAACTATAAGTTTAGTATTATTATGTAAAATAATACATAAGGGATTGAAATGGTATAAAGTTCTTCCAATCTGTTGCATCTAGTAATACAAGTATATGTATATGTATAAAATTTGAAGAGGATGCTAATTGATTTAGAGACAATTTGATATAATACTATTATTAAATTCAAATATATAAGTCAGTATTTTTGATGAAATAATTAGGGAGATAAGATATGAAACAATTATTATTGGGGCTTGTGTTAACGTTAACGTTTTCATTTGCTGAAAGTTATACGCAAGCAGATAGAATTTTAAATATGCAAAAGATGGCTCAAGCAATGCAAGACATACAAGCTGGTTTTTTTTATAATAATCTAGATATTGTGAAAGCAGGTGCAGAAGACCTTAAGGTAACAGTGCTTAAAATAAAAGCGACAAAAGAAGAATTGAACAACAAAGATGTTTATGAACGATGGATGAACAATAACACTGCGATGACTAAGCGTATACAGAGAAACATAGTTAGCAGAGCAGATGTGATAGTTAAGCGTTTTGAAAATGGTGACCCAAGACAAGCGTTGCAAGAATACAGTAAAATAACAGAGCAGTGTATGAAATGTCATATTAGTTTAAGAAAATGGTAAGGGATAAAATGAAAAAGACAATAATTATAGCATTATTACTCAATGTGTGGGTAAATGCAGGGGATGTAGTTTTGACAGGTACGGTTGTATCTGATGGACAAAAGATGATTGGGTCTCGTTTTATGGGATACATAAAAAAAGTCTATGTTCGTATTGGTGATCAGGTGAAGCGAGAGGATGACCTTTATGAAATGGAATCTGCAGAATTTGACATGATGAAGTCTCAGGCAGACCTTATGCTTGAACAATCAAAAGTAATGGTTGAATACTGGCGTGAAAAGTTGTACCAAGTAAATGTTAGGCGTGCAAGAAATAAAAATAAAAATATTAATGAAATTGATATTGCAGATATGGCAGATATGGATGCACAGGCTGCAAATATTGAGACGATGCTAGAGTCCATGCAGGTTATGGTTAAAGAAGCAAATATTAAAGCAAAACAGATGGCAAGTACCTATAACTATATTAAGATGAAAGCACCATCTGATGGGGTAGTTGTAAAGAAAAATATTAAAGTTGGTGATATGATTATGCCAGGTATGCTTACTATTATGCTTGTAGATACGGAACATTTAGAGATTGAGGTTTCTATTTCGGAGAGCATGATATCTAGAGTAAAAGTAGGAAAAAAAGTACCAGTTGAAATCCCATCGATTAATTATAAAACCATAGGTATAATAAACGCCATCGTTCCAGATGTCAATCCTATGACGCATAAAATTATAATGCGTATTAGGTTCGATAGAGGTGAAGTTGAAAACATATTCCCAGGTATGTACGCTAAAGTCACCATTGAAGGTTAGTCTACTGCTATTCTTTGCTAAGCACTTCTATTTTTGGAGGACAGATATAATGTGGCAAATAATTATTTGAAGATACTAAGCAAGTGTCTTTCCTGTCAGAAAACCATTAGATCTTGCTAAGATTAGATGGAGGAGATAGCTTATCTCTTCCATAGCACAGAGTAACAAATTTACATTTTTCTTCTAACAATCTATTAAATTTATCAATATCATACATACTATGTATTATAATTTATTATCTTAAAATATATTAAAAGGATAATAATGAATAAATTACTACATACAGTCTTAGTGCTATCTGTAAGTGTCAGCGGATTACTTGCGGTTGAAAATACAGAAACGAAAACTAAACATAGTACCATTAACTACACTATGAAAGGTAATGTTGAAGCTAAATATAATGAAATGATGGATAAACCTATCAAAGCATTAGGGTATCGATTGCCTGACCCTCGAAAAGGTGTTAATGATGTGTATAAAAAACAGTATGGTTCTACAACATTGGAACTGTTGAGTTTTATGACTATTCTCAATGACAAAGGCGTAAAACCACTACTTGAAATAGACCCTAGACTTGCAGGGTTTAATCCATTTAATCTAGTCATTTATAAACATAAAAATAAAGATGAATCAGTTGTTTCTCATCTTACTGCCTCAGCAATATTAGAAATGCTAGAAATTACAGATGAAAAAGTGATATCTGAATATACAAAACTTATGGATAAGCTTGATGGTTTGGTATCAAAAACTTTCCCAGATGCCGTGAAGAGTAATCATACGTATACAGGTGAAATAAAAGACCCTATGATGCATTTTGAAATAGCATTTGATAGACCAGAAGACTTGGATGATTTTATAGATGAAATTCAAGAAAAAGTAGAAGATACCTTTACAAAAAAAGGTTACATCATGGCTGGATTCTTTGACTACAAACAAGGAAAGCCTGATTTACTTCCATCATATGATGCATTTTGGACATTCTCTTTATGTCACTTCCCTTATTCTTATGCCATCTTCGATAATGAAGGAGCAATGCCTGAAGCCTCTGTATTTGCACCATGTACTATGTATATGTATATCAAAAAAGACAGCAGTACTTTAGTCATAGGCATGCCAAGACTAGCCAACTGGAATACGCTTTTCCCAATGAAAGACAAAAAACGTTTAGAGTTTTTAGAAAAATTAGATGCAGACATCCCTGCAACATTTATTGAAATTGGTGCAAAACAAGTTAAATAGAAAGTGAAAAAGGAATTAATTATGGCATCTGTATTATTACCATTAGCAACAGGATTTGAAGAGTTAGAAGCAGTGGCACTCATAGACGTTATGCGTC
>CAYXTZ010000003.1:0-24676 GCA_964468535.1 uncultured Sulfurovum sp. | reverse complement strand
GCTACGTCTGTGGAAATGTAGGTCGCTGCCACTTTGAGTTATGATAATCTTCAATCTTATGGCTCACTTCTATTCATTTACCACATTAATTTAGTACTGATTTTTATTTTATTTTTTACTGTAATTTAAATACCTTAGGTATATTGTAACTTGCTGAGTATTTAAACAAAATAGAGACTCTCAAAATATTAAAAAATAAAAATATATTAATTTTAAATATGTGTAATATTTTATACTTAATACATGTTTAGAGTTAAAATTTATACCAAATAAGTATATATTTAAATTTAATTAAACTAAAATATAGTTATAATTCTCTATTATTAATAAAATAACAAAAGGAGTACAAATGCTTAAAAATATTTTGAGTATCGTAGGCGGTTTAACTTTAATTATAGTGGCTTATTTAGCAATAAGCTTTGGAGGTATGGCAAGTAAGGTATCTACCCTTCATCCAGATGCAATGGGACATTATATGACTATGTTTAAGAAAGTTCTTGAAACAGGTAGTAGTGCAGATGCAATGATTAGAAAAGTAAAAATAAATGATGATGTTTCTACCGAGGATGCAATAGATATTATGAGAGAAATAGCTACGGACAACAACTTTTTGCTTGTTGGAGATGCAAAAATGTCAATCAAGAGTAGTATTAAAACACCAGGAGGAAAAAGATATATTAGAATTTTATCTTTTTGTGCTCCTTCAGTTGCAGAACAATTTATAGCTTATTCTGAAGCTTTTGGGGCATTTATGCCTTGTAGAATCTTAATTGTTGAAGATGATGAAGGCAATAGATGGTTGTATACTATGTCAATGGAACTTATGTTGTATGGAGGGAAAGCACTTCCAGATAACATGATGGAAATGGCGTTAAAAGTTCGTGGATTAATGTATGGAATGATGGATGCAGCGGCAACTGATGGTGAATATGATCCTGAAGAAAACAAGTACCAAGAAAAAGGCTAGTTGCCTTTTGCTAGTACAGTTTAAGTATGTTTTTGAGTTGATATACTCTTGGCATACGAATGACTGTACTTTACAACCAATAGAATACTCGCTTAAAATTTAACAATAAAGATAGATATTTATCTACATGATTGTTGAAAATTCTTAAAGAATCACCACTAAAATAGACTAGTCCTATTGTAAATTAACAAACACTAAAGTTACTAAATGAAATTTTTTTGATAATAATACAAGATATTTATCAATTTCCTTCATAATATAATCAAAATTATATTATAATCTAGGACATGAATTTCTATCATTATAGAAATAAATTTAAAAATAAGGTTTAAAATGAAGAAAATAGTGCTAACTATGCTATTTGCAAGTATTGGTATTGTTGCCTCTGAAGCTGAGATGCCGTATGCAATAGGCCTAAAGTTAAAGCCACAGCCAGCAAAAATATTTGCATCAGAGTGTGCAAGTTGTCATGGAGCAAATGGGAAGCAAACTAGTTTTTCTGGTTTTCCAGACGTAATTACTTATGGCAAAATTGCTGGTCGCAATGCGGAAACATTGGCAAAGACAATTAAAGAATATAGAGGTGGTGTTGAGAGCAAAGACTACCAGCCTCTGAATAAATATGGTTATGGTGCAGCAATGAAAGCTCCTACAAGAGATCTTTCTTGGGACGAAATTGATGCACTTGCTAAATATATCAGTGATTTAAAGTAAAGGTCAAAGATGGATAAAATATATATTGAACAGATGTTATCAAAGATGGACAAGGATTTATCGGCACAAGGTATAAGTAGAAGACAGGCTATGAAGATGGCGGGCTTATCTGGTGCAGGTATTTTTGTAGGTACAACTACTGGTGCCAGTGCGGAGGAAGAAAAGATTGTTAAAAGTGATGCTAAGGCTAAGATAGTCATCGTTGGCGGTGGATTAGCAGGTGTCAGTACGGCTGCTAGATTGACTCTTCAGTTGAATGACCCCGATATTACGATTATTGAACCTGAAAAAACATCTGTATCTTATCAGCCTGGGCAAACCTTGGTGGCAGCAGGGATATGGGATGAAGATGAAATAATTTATCAAAGAGATGACTTTATACCAGATGGCGTAAAAGTGATAGAAGACAGAGCAGTATTTTTTAATCCACAAGAAAACAAACTTACTACAGAAAAAGGGCAAGTGGTTACATATGATTATCTTATCCTTGCTATGGGAGTGCAACTTGACTTTGAGAGAATCAAAGGTTTAGAAGAAGCTGGTCGTGCTTTATCTGCTGGTAATAATGATAAACTTCTTGATGCATTGGGAGACAGTATATGTTCTATCTTTACCTCGCAAGGCTCTACTAAGACTTGGGAAATTATGCAAAAGTATATAGCACAAGCAAAATCAGGTAAAAAAACAACATTTCTTTTCACTGATCCTGACACACCCATTAAATGTGGTGGTGCACCTAAAAAGATTATCTATTTGACAAATGCAAGACTAAGAGAAGCTGGAGCTAGAGAAAATGCTGAACTTGTTTACTATCCAAATGGTGGAGCAATGTTTGGTGTACCTGAATACCACGATGCAATTGTTGGGCAGTTTAAGAGAGAAGGTATAAAGCATCACTATAGACACAACCTTATCGAAGTAGACAAAGAAAATAAGATTGCTACTTTTGATTCTAAGTGGCAAGAAAAAGGCCCTTGGGATCCAGTGATGAAAGACTTTGAAGTTATCCCTAAGAGAGAGAAACTTAGAGTCCCTTATGATTTTTTACATATATCACCTGCGAACATTGCTCCAAGAGAGATTGGAGAATCAGATCTTGGTTCAGCTGCAGGCTGGGTACCAGTCAACAAAGAGACACTTCAGCATATTAGATATATGAACGTGTTTTCTATAGGAGATGTTGCACAGCTACCAATGGCTAAAACAGGTGGATCAATAAGAAAGCAGTACCCAGTGCTTGTAGACAACCTTATTGCTCACATGAATGGTAAAAAACTTGAAGGTAAGTATGCAGGCTATACAGTTTGTCCTCTTATTACAGATATTGGGGCAGTGATGCTTGCAGAGTTTGACTGGACAGTTAAACCTACGCCTTCTTTCCCACTTGACCCAACAGTTGAGAGATGGGTATTTTGGTTAATGAAAGTATATGCATTGAAGCCTATGACTATGTATGGAATGCTTTCGGGTAGAGCATAATAGTCAAGGTTTGGGGTATATATGCAAATAGAATTTGAACTTGTTACTTATAATGAGGCATTAGATAAGTTTGACCTAGATGAAACAATGCATCAGTTAGAAATAAGTGATGAAGATACTCAAACTTATGAGCTTTTAAAATCTTCAGATTTAAACCTATATAACTGGCTAAAAGAGTCTAGTTTTTTTTTAAAATATGTTAGTGAGGAAATATATCCTGATGCTAAGCATAGTAAAATAGCGATTAGTGATATCAATGGTATAACTTTTCGTAGATTTTATTTTTTTAAAGTAACAAGTTCTGATAGACATTATGATTATTTCAAAGAACTTTTTAATATTTATGAACATTCAGAATGGCAAGATAGAGAAGAGGTTGGTAAGGAAATTCTAGAGCACCTTATGGTTAAAAGACAAGACCTTATCATCGACTTGCTTGCATATGCCACAGCAGAAAATGATGCTAGAAAAGTTTAAGCGAAGCATAAAAAAAGAATTTTTTATTTATGTAGCCATGCTTCTTATCTTAACAGTGCTTATGCATGCGGACATTTTAAGTAATCCCTCGGCAAGATTTCAGATGATGCATGAAAGAGGAGACTATTCACATCCTTTTTTGTATACATTTATCCTATATAGTGTACTTTTTATTTTTAGAAAAATCCTTGATTTTATTATTGGTTTATTTGAAAAATAAAGGACTTAGCAATGAAATATCACTATAAAATTTGTTTCTACTGGTAACACAACACGCGAAAACCCACTTTTTTTTTACAAATTAACAGCTACAATTTAAAACCTTAGGTTATAATTATGATTATAATTTATTTTATAGTTATATTTTTTCATGAAAATATAAGGGATCCTAAAAGGATTTCTAAAAATTATAAAAATTTACTAACAAAGGAAAAGATGTGAAGAAAACATTTGAAGTAGAAGAATCAAATTCTGTTAGCAGAAGAGAATTCTTTAAGAAAACTGCATCAGTGTCTGCGGTTGCCGCTACAGGTATTTTAGCGCCCGCAACACTTCTTGCAGATGATGAAAATATCATGCATCACGTAAAATGGGGAACTACCTTAGGCGATGAAGTTAACGAGAATCCATATGGTATCCCCTCACTTTATGAACACAAGATTGTGAGACGAACATCACCACTTATGTCTTCAGCTGGAGACATGCATGCAGCGATATCTCAGACACCATTGGCTGATTTAAGTGGGATTATTACGCCTAATGGCTTACATTTTACACGTACTCACAATGGTGTAGCTCAAGTAGATCCAAATAAGTTTAGGCTTATGATACATGGATTAGTGGAAAAGCCAATTGTGCTTACGCTAGAGCAACTTAAGAGATATCCAAGCGAAAGTAGAGTTTTGGTTCTTGAATGTCCATCAAATTCTGCAGCAGAATGGAAGGGACCACAGTTTGGTACTTTGCAAATGGTTAAAGGTATGATGTCTTGTGCAGAATGGACAGGCGTTCGTCTTAAAACGATTCTTGATGAACTTGGACTTAAGCCAGAAGCAAAGTGGATGTTAGCAGAAGGCTCTGATGGTTCAGAAATGAGTAGAACAGTTCCTGTAGAGAAAGTACTTGACGACGCAATGATTGTTTGGGCACAAAATGGTGAAGCCTTGCGTCCTGAACAAGGATACCCTGTACGCTTAATGTTGCCAGGTTGGGAAGCTAACCTTTGTGTTAAATGGTTAAAGAGACTAGAGTTTGGTGACAAACCTTGGTATGCAAAAGAGGAAACTTCTAAATATACTGTGTTAACGGCAAGCGGACTAGCAATACAGCATTTTTATGCAAATGAAGTAAACTCTGTCATCACCTATCCCTGTCCTGAGAGAAATTGGTCTGACATTGAAGCAGGTGATTTAGTTGAGATAGAAGGTCTTGCATGGACTGGTCATGGCACTATAGATGGCGTAGATATTTCTTTTGATGGTGGAAAAAATTGGATAGTCGCCCATCTTAAAGGTTTGGTTCTTCCAAAGGCCTGGACAAGATTCTCCTACATGTACAAATATGAAGGTAAGCCATTATTGTTGCAGAGTCGTGCATATGATGATTCTAAAAATGTTCAACCAACGGTCAATCAAGAAAAGAAAATTGTTGGTGTTGAAGGTGTATATCATAGAAATGCTATCGTCACATGGAAAGTAACAGATATGGGAGAGGTAAGTAATGTTCAAATTAGATCGTAAATTAATAACTATAGCAGGATTGGCACTCGTTGGTGTTACCTTCGCATTGAATTCAGCAACCGCGGCCCCTGTTGCCGCTGATACGGAATCAAGTATCTTTAAATCGAAGCCAGGAGCTATTGATGGTGGGGTAGTATATCCACGAGAAAATGGTATGTATACAATATATAAATACAATGAGCAGAGTACTAAAGGCGTGAACCCTGGTAGACCAGCTACTGCAAATGAAATTAAAGCATGGGATCTAGATGCCTTGCCAGATGGCTCAGGATTGCCAGAGGGTGAGGGTTCCGTAGGACTTGGTGATGAGCTTTATGAAGCACAATGTGCTGTATGTCATGGTGACTTTGGTGCTGGTGGACAAGGTTATCCGCAATTAACTGGTGGTAATCTAGCAAAAGATGAGAATGGTATTATTATAACACTTAAAAACCAAAGACTTGAGCCTGGCATGGATGCACCAAAAAGAACGATTGCTACATACTGGCCAGTGGCAACTACATTGTTTACTTATATTCGAGACTCAATGCCGTATGCCCATCCAAAATCTTTGAGTAATGATGAAGTATATGCTATTACTGCATATCTTCTTGCACAAGATGGACTGGTAGAAGATGATGATGATTTTATTTTAAACAAAGAAACGCTTACAAAAGTTGTGCTTCCTAATAGAAATGGTTTTTATCCAAATATTGACGGGCCAAATGCTCACGAAGATATAAGAGCTTTCTTTGCTGACCGTGCTAAAAATATAGGTTCAGGTATAAGATGCATGAAGGATTGTAAAGATCCTGGAATGGATGGTAAAACCGAAGCTACAGTTATGGAAATTAATTATGAAATGTCAGATGTTTCTCCACCATATGGACGAGAGAGAAGTCTGCCACCCAAAAAAGAAAGTGAATTAGAACACCCAGGTAAAGAAGGTTATGAAAATAACTGTGCAGTCTGTCACAAAACAGATGCAATGGGAGCACCTGCGGTTGGGGATAAATCTGCATGGGAAGATACGCTTAAAAAAGGTTTAGAGAAAGTGTATGAAAACACCATTAAGGGTATAGGTGGAATGCCTCCTAAAGGTGGTTCTTCAGAGCCAGATGATAAAATAAAAGAGATGGTTGACTATATGATAGAAGCAAGTAAGTAGTCTAACTAGTCACTTTTTCTACACGATTAGTTTATATAATAATATTTATAAGAGTCTAAACAACTTTTTTAAATTCAATTCAAAATAAAGGAAAAAAAATGAAAAGAAGAAAATTTTTAAACATGGGAATTGTTGCAGTTACTGCGGCAGTTGTACCAGCTAGCCTAAGTGCAGTTAACTTTAGAGAAGCTAAACCAGATATGTGGAAAGCTGAAAAATCTTCACAAGCGATAAAAGAAATGTTTGGAGAAGAAGTATTTAGCGGACAAGATAAATTAATTGCGGTAACAGATAAAATTAAAATGGTTGCTCCTAAACTTGCAGAAAATGGTGGATCTATTCCTATTACAATTAAAAGTGATTTAGACATCGAAACACTTGCATTTTTTCAAGATGCGAACCCACGAGCTGCTACAATCGTATTTTCAGTGCCAGAAGGTCAAAAAGTAAATTATTCATTTAGAATTAAAATGAGACAAACTGCATTTGTTACTGTTGTAGCTAAAACCAGAAGTGGAAAACTTCATACGCTTAATAAAGAAATAGATGTATCTATCGGTGGTTGTGGAGGCTGATTCAACCCTTCAATCTGTGTTTCAAGAAAAATAAATAAATAAAATATAAAAAGGATACAAAATGGCAAAAAAGATGAAAATCAAAGCAAAAGAAAAAGACGGTGTTGTTAAAGTAAAAGCAATGTTTACTAGCCTTATGGCAGATGCAGAAGAAGCAGAAAAAAAACAAATTAAACCAGAGTATATCTCTTATATCGTTGCTAAGGTAAATGATAAAATTGTATATGAAGCTACTACAAGTGGATTTATGGCAGAAAACCCACTTTTGAAGTTTGGATTTACGGGAGCTAAAAAAGGCGATACTTTAGAGTTTACGCTTACTGATAACCATGGTAAAACACAAACAGGTAGTAAAAAAATTAAATAAGGATACTTATGAAAAGTATAGTAAGTATTTTAATTATAGTCGCATTTGTTGCGGCTATGCCATTTATTGGGAATAATAGCATAGACGTTGAAAAGCCAAATAAGCTTGACATCGATGGAAACTTTATCCTAAATGAATGGGTAGAATCTCGTGTGGGTGGTGGTGAAGATTGGGATTATAATCTAAAGCCAGTGAAAGTAAGTGAAAGAGTATGGTGCTTTTTTGGGGCTATGGAAATGCCAACCAAAGAGAATGCTGGAGATATGTCAAATTCTTGTTATATCAAAGGTGATACTGAATGGATAGCTTGGGATTCAGGTCCTTCATATATCTTCGCTGAACAAGCCTATGCACAAATGAAAAAAATTGCAGATATGCCAGTTAAAACTGTCATTATTAGTCATGAGCATGACGATCACTGGTTGGGCAATAACTATTATACCGAAGTACATGGTGCTAAAATCATTGGTCCTGAATCTATTAATGAGAACTATTTTGGTCCAAGACATATAGAGGGTAAAGATTATCCTGGTTTGCAGACAAGAATGATTAAAGCTCTTTATCAGAATGCTACTAGAAAAACAGTACTTGCACTACCTGAGGAAGAATTTGAAGACACAACTGAACTTGAAATCTCTGGGGTAAAGCTTGAGTACGTTAAGGTAGGTTATGTACACTCTGAAGAGGATTGGTACCTTTATTTGCCTGATGATAAAGTTATATTGGCTGCTGATACTGTTATGAATGGTAGGGTAACTTCAAACAGAGATGGTCTGGTAGTTGGTCAAATTAATGCGTTGAACTCTATTAAGTCTAAAGATTGGGATTATTTAGTTCCAGGACATGGATTTATTACAGATAAGACAGCTGCTGATGAGACGGTACAGTACTTTGCATTACTTAAAGATAGAATTATAGAAAAAATGGAAGATGGCGTTATAGCTGATTTCATTACAAAAGAAGTCACCTTGAATGAGTTTAGAGATAAAGACCTGTACTATATACTTAGTCCGCAAAATGTATTTAGGTCTTATGAAGAGCTAGAGATGTTTGATGAAGATGATCTTATTGATTATGAGGCTCTAAAAGAAGAAGAGGTAGCAGCCAAAGCTGAAAAGATAAAAGTTGCAGAAGCAAAAGTAGCATCAGTTAATAAAGAAGAAACAGTAGTATCAATACCAGTAGTTACAGAGATTCCTACCGCAGTAGCGGTAGAAGAAGTGACATCGGTTGTAGCTGCACCTATTGAAGTACATCCAGTAGTTACGGAAGCAATAAATCCGTAGCCTGCTACACAAGATAGAAATATTAATAATAAAAAAATAGGCTTAGCTTTGTACATTAAGCCTATAGTAGAGTAGAAGCAGGTAAACATGATAAAAGTTGGTAATATTTGCTCACTATTTTATGCCACTTCAGAGGCACAAACCCCCACAAAAGAATTATTTTTAGATGAAAAAGGTGTCTTAAGAGACAAGCATTATGGTCAAAATATTGACAGGTCCGTGCTTTTAACCTCGGTAGATAGTTATGCACTTGTCACAAATCATGGCATAGATATATCTTATGGTGCTTTGGGTGAAAATATTTTGATGGATTATAATCCATACGATTTGGCAGTGGGGACTAGGATAGAAGTAGGCTCTGTGATTTTAATGGTAAGTCAACATGGGACACTCTGCAAGGGTCTCTCTCGGGTGAATGCTAAATTACCAAAACTACTTAAAGATGGCAGAGGTATTTTTGTAAAAGTGATAAAGCAGGGAAGCATTAAGGAAGGCGATGTTATCTACCTTTTAGGCTAAGATATTACATATTTTGAAGGAATCTAAATGAAGAAGCTATTGTTTTTGATTCTCTTTTTAGGGATATCTCTGTTATTGGCACATGGCCCAAACCATGATAAGGCAGAGGATGCTAAAAAAAGAGGTGACTATGAAGATGCCTTAAAATATAGTCTTATGCAACTAGATGATGACTTAAACGATTTTGGTGAATATGCCAAAGAGACCATGGATACATATGGTAGATTGGGGATTTTTTCTGAAAAGACGGGAGCATATAGTAAGGGATTGGAATATAGTTTCATAGCCTTAAAGATACAAAAAAAACTTTTAGATGAAAATGATGTAAGGAAAGCCACAACCTATAATAATATTGGGGGGATATATTCTAAGCAGCTTAAATATAAAGAAGCATTAAAGTATTATTTTAAATCTTTGACCATGCAGGAAGCTCTTTTTGGGAAAGGTCATCGTTTGGCCGCTATTACACATACAAATATAGCCAAGGTCTATAGGCAACAAAGTAAATATGAAAAGGCATTGTCTCATTATAAAAAGTCTTTAGCAATTCGACTGATAGTTCTTGACCAGTACGATTACTCTATTGCTTTGGCACACAGTAATATAGGTTTAGTTTATTTCAAGCAGGGTAAGCACAAAAAAGCACTGGTTGAATTGAGTAGAACGTTAAAGATACGTGAGCATGTATTTGGAAAGCAACATTCATTTACAAAAAAAACACAGAAGAATATCGATTATATTAAAAAAAATATGTAAGATTTCTTTTAGATATTTTTCAGAAAGACAGCGTACGCTCTATCAGCCAAAATGAAGATACCCCGCCCATAGTATAGACAATCATGGTTTGAAACTTATTTAGCAATGAGGGATAGTTTAATTGCTGTAAAAGTAGGATAATTAATACTATTGTAGCAATAAACATAAGTTGTCCCAGTTCAACACCGAGGTTGAAGAAAATAAGTGCGAGAGTGACAGCTTGCTGTGGTAGCCCTATTTCCGCAAGAGCTCCTGCAAATCCAAATCCATGTAATAATCCAAAAATAAAAGCGATAATCCAAGGATAGCGTGAAGCAAGTCCTATTTTCCCTTGTTTCTCATGTATAATTTCCATAGCTAGAAAGAGTATGCTTAGGGCGATAATGGCTTCTACTGGTGATTGTGGCATAGTTATGACACCTAGTGTAGCTACTGCCATCGTTAAAGAGTGTGCTATGGTAAAGGCAGTAACCGTCCAGAGGAGACGACGCATACTTTTAACTATGAAAAGTAATGCAAAAACAAAAAGAAGATGATCAAACCCTAGTAAAATATGAGTGATACCTAGCCATGTATAGGTTTGTACTACCTCCCAAGATGACGCAACTTTTGGAACATAGTAAGATGATTCTGAAGGGTTTAATAGTTTTGAATGAGATGCACCAGAAAGAAGTTCTAAACGTAATAGCAAATCACTGCCTGTACTTTTTAATCCTTTTATGGAGAGCATGGTATCTGTTAAGCTTTTGGTACAGTTAATGTACCAATTCTCTAAATATGAATTGTTAGTCAATCGACTGGTTTTGGGCAAGGTTATACTACAGTCTTTTGGCATGCGTAGCTCAATAGGTAGTTTTTTATCTTCTTTTGTAGGTAGTTTTAATTGAACGGAGTAGTATTTCGACTTTATCTCCTTTATCTCCAAATAAGACAGTTTTAGTTCATCTGCGGTACAGTAAAGACTCCAAAAAAAGGCTAAAGATATTGATAAGAGTATTTTCATTATTTTGGAAAACTTAGATTAAACTCTTTTTTTAAATCTTCATTAATAATAATACTATAACGGATTTTTAAAGTCTTATAAAAATCTTCATTTTCATTGCTTAAATCATCTGATATACTCATGTCTTCAAAGATATGCTTCATCTTTTGTGCCAATCGATGCCGTATGACTTTATCATGCTTATCTAGCCCCATCGCTAGAGCTTCACGATAAAGTATTTCTTCTTTTATGTCATTACTTAGGAGTGTTTGCTGCTCTTCGTGTGAGGGTTTTCTATTATTCTCTTTCATAAAGTTATCCAAAAGAAGTGTTAGTTGGGACTTATCAATGATGATTTGTTGTGTATTGTTTAGGTCTTCGTCACCATTGAGTTGTGAAAAAATAAAAAATAATCCAGCACCAATAAGTAAAAAATGGATAAGAGGTTCTTTTAATAATGTCGAAAATATACTCTGTTTATGCATATATAAAATATCCTTATGTAATGACTCGGCTAGTTTTTTCTTGGCGTATATGACTTACTTCAAAGTAGTGTGCGACTTCACGGATGAGTGTGGCTTCCTTTCTTTTTTTGAAGTGTTCATTTAGGTCAAGTGTTTTGTTCTCGTACCCTGCTTTGTATTCTTTTATAAAAGCATGATAAAGGTCTTCTTTTATGGCAGTAATTTCATAGATTATTTTATGAAAGGTTCTCTTGTCGTCATGAATGATTTCTCGTAATTTTTCACTTGTATTTATCCCAGTATATCTAGCGTCTTTTTCTTGCGTGATATTCATTTCAAGATTTGCCCGTATAGTGCTAATCATGTGTTCTAGCTGAAGGAGTGTCATGTTTTGAGGGAGTGATTCAATAATGGTAGATTTTTTTTGATTGTAGCCCCATCCACCTGAGAGTGAGAGGTCTACATCAAAGGTTGTCTTGATAAGTTCTTGAATATTTATAACATCTTGTAATGCATTAAATCCTGCCATCTACGGCTCTTTTACTAAGTCAACTTCATCAAGGGCATCTTGCCATCCCTCAGGCTCTCTACTTCCTTGTATCGCGGCAATTATTTTACCCTCAGCTGTTAAGAAGTAGTGAAAGGGTACACCAAATTTTTCAAATCTATCTGGGATTTTATGTTGGTCTCTTGACATATAGAGGAGGACATAATCTTCTTTCATCTCTGCTATAAGGTCTTTGTCCGAAAGTGTTTGTTTTTTAAATCTTTCACAGTGCCTACAGTTGTCTGCACCTATAAAAAGGTATACCAACTTATTTTCTTTTTTTGCAGTTTTTAAAGCATTATGATAGTCATGTTCCCAGTTTAGTTCTATGGCATGCATAGTTGAAGCAAGGAGTAGTGTAGAAAATAAAATTTTCATAAAAAATAAAAAATGTTGCATTGTTTTCCTTGTGTGTTTGATTATGCTTTATTATAGCCCAGCTTCTTTAATGGCTTCTGTTCTGGCATGAGCCATGAGAGGTTCAAAGACAAGCTTTAGCGTACCATTGCTCATGATATCATCTAGTGCATAAAGTGTAAGCCCTATGCGGTGGTCTGTGAGTCTGTTTTGAGGGTAATTGTATGTACGTATCTTCTCGGAGCGTGAGCCTGAACCTACTTGGAGCTTTCTTTGACTAGATGATTCATCTAGGCTTTTTTGTAAAGCTGCTTCATAGACTCTGGCTTTGAGTACTTTCATCGCTTTTGCTTTGTTTTTGTGTTGTGATTTTTCATCTTGAATGGCTGCAACTATCCCTGTAGGTATATGTGTAAGACGTACAGCGGAATCCGTTGTGTTTACAGATTGTCCGCCACATCCACTAGAACGATAAGTATCCATTTTTATTTCATTTGGCTTGATGTCAATTTCTACATCATCTACTTCAGGTATGACAGCTACGGTAATGGCTGAAGTGTGTACGCGTCCTTGTGTTTCAGTGTCTGGCACACGTTGTACACGGTGTATGCCACCTTCATATTTGAGTACAGCATAGACATTTTCTCCGCTTATTTGTGCGATAATTTCTTTATAGCCACCTGCAGTACCATCACTAGAACTCATAATGTCTATTTTCCATTTTGCCTGTTCTGCATAACGTGAATACATGCGAAAGACATCTGCTACAAATAATGCTGCTTCATCGCCACCTGCACCAGCTCTAAGTTCAAGTAAAATATTTTTGTCATCATTTTTGTCTTTTGGTAGCATGAGGACTTTTATATCTGCTTCCAATTTGGGTAGCATTGGCTCTAGCTCTAAAAGTTCTTCCTTGGCAAGGTCACCTAGCTCTGCATCCCCTAAAAGCTCTTTGTTTTCTTCTATGGCATCTGCTGTTTCTATGTATAATTTAGCCTGCTCTACTAATTCTCCTAGACCCGATTGTTCTTTGCTGAGTTCCGTCATGCGAGAGATATTTGAAGCGATATCTGGAGAACTTAGAAGTGTGGTGATTTCGTTATGTCTATTTATAAAAGGTTGTAATTTTTCTTTGAACATAGTGTGACTTTATGTTGGGATAATTGAATTGAATTTTTGAGTAGAGCTAGCTCTAAATGTGACAAGTCACATGAGCCATACCCCAAGGGCATTTCTTCTAGGCACTGCTGAAGTTGTCCAAGTGACAACGGTAGGTATTTGGGCTTTACCCAAATGGCATCCTATAATATTACGCTATTTTATTTACCATTTTGTGAAGACGGCTTACTTTTCTAGCAGCAGTTGTTTTTTTGATAAACCCTTTGCTTACTAGTGAGTGGATGCTTTTATTTGCTGTTGCAAATGCAGTTGTTGCTGCTGCTTTATCTGAAGCTTCTACTGCTTCATGTACTGATTTTACGATATTTTTGATTCTCGTTCTGTAATATCTGTTTCTTTCTGTTTTTTTAGCATTTACTAAAATACGTTTTTTAGCCGACTTGTTGTTTGCCATGGTCTTTCCTTTAGTTAGGTGTGTTGTTATCATTCTGTTTAGAGTGAAAATAGTTCGCGAATAATAGCTAAAAATAGTTTAAAGGTTTATTAACTTGCTATGGTATAATGCAATAAAATTATATTTAAGATGAAGTAAACTATGAAAATTGTAAACTCAGCACTTTTGACTATGCAGGTATTGGCTGTGTTTCCTGCTGTGGTTTTTTTACTTGTTTATGCAAAAGGCATGATTTATGTGGGCATTGCAATTGTATTACTTTTGGCACTGGTATTTAATATATATCTTTTTTTAATGCAACGAAGTATTAAAAGTTATTCTCTTTTGTTTTTATTGATGGGCAGTTTTTATCTGTATGCATTTTATGGGTTAGGTAGCACACAGACTCCACAGACTTTTCATACACTAAAAGATGGGCAAAGCGTGACACGTTTTGACTTTAAAGAACCTAGAGAAATAGATAAGGTGTGTTACTATGTAGGCATAGATAAAAATGTAAATTTTACCCTAGAGGCAAAAACAAAAGAAGGATGGAAGCAATTTTATAGTTATGAAAATTCTTATCCTTATTCTTTTAGGTGGAGGTGTATTCATAAAAAGTTACATACATCTCAAGTACTTTTTCGTATCACTAAAAATGAAATGATGCTTAATGAAATACGATTTCTATATAATGACAAAATAGTACCTTACCAAACAGACAAAGCGTACCTGCAAGACGAAGAAAATACTACGATAGATACAAGTTATTATGCTGGTATGTTTTTTGATGAAATATATTTTGGACGTACTGCTTATGAGATTATGAATGGTATACCAGTGTATGAAAATACGCACCCTTATTTGGGGAAACATCTCATTTCTACTGGGATAAAACTCTTTGGTATGACCCCTTTTGGCTGGCGTTTTATGAACGTACTGTTTTCTGGGGTTTTAATTTTCATGGCATACCATTTTGGACGGCATCTTTTTGGAAAGCAAGAGTATGGTTTTATTTCTGCTTTTTTGATGACCTATAGTTTTATGCATTTGGCACAAGCCCGTGTGGGGCTTATAGACACTTTTGGGGTATTGTTTGTCTTTATCTCTTATTTTTATCTCTATAGATTTATTGTGAGGCAAGAGCTGTCACGATTGATGCTAAGTGGGGTATTCTTCGGATTGGCAGCCGCTGTAAAATGGTCTGCTGTTTTTGCATCATTTGGATTTGTACTCATTGCGGCATATCTCTTAATCAGTAAATACCCTTTTAGGAAACAATTTGCAGGGAGTAGATTACTTGTTTATGGGTTTTTGAGTTATGGGGTGCTTGCATTTATGATATATGTATTGAGTTTTTTCGATATTTATGCTAAAACGGGAAGCTTACAAAGTATCATTAACTATAATACAAATATGTACAACTATCATTCTATCTTACAGGCAACACACTCCTACAGCTCACCTTGGTGGGCATGGCCACTTGATATTAAGCCTATGGGCTACTACAAGCAGCTAAAAGACGGGATGTTGAGTTCTATAAATGCTTTTGGAAACCCTGCTATTTTTTGGATGGGCATTGTAGCGATAGTCTATCTTTTGTTTGTTGCCATAAGACAGAAAACATTGGAGGCAATATTTATATTGTTAGCATTTTTAGGTCTTTATCTTCCCTATATACTGGTAGGGCGTTTGATGTTTATTTATCATTTTTACTATGCTGTACCATTTTTGATATTGGCAATTGTATATATGCTAAAAGATATGATGGAGCGTTTTAATTTTACGGCTAAATTTTACGGCATATATTTACTTATGGTTGCTGGGCTGTTTTTGGCATTTTACCCAGTGCTTAGCGGGTACGCTGTTTCTCAAACATATGTGACAGAGTATTTAAAATGGTTTAGTACATGGTGGTTTTAGACTAGGCTAGTACAATAAAGCTATAAAAAGGAGTAGACATTATGAAGTTAGGGATAGTGGTACCATGTTACAACGAAGAAGAAGTACTACCTGAAACGAGCAAAAGACTAAAAAAAATACTAGAGAGCATGATGGAAGATGGCGAAATAGATAAAGAGAGCTTTATCTGTTTTGTTGATGACGGGAGTAGCGACAAAACATGGCATAAAATAGAAGAACAAAAAGCTCAAATATCTTATGTTAAAGGCATTAAACTCTCCCGAAATTTTGGACATCAAAATGCACTCATAGCAGGACTTATGCAAGTCAAAAATGATGCAGATGCTCTCATAAGTATGGATGCAGACTTGCAGGATGATATCCAGCTAATAAAAAGCTTTGTAAAAAAATATAAAGAAGGCTATGAGATAGTATATGGGGTAAGAGAAGATAGAAGTAGTGATAGTAAGTTTAAACGAAATACAGCAGGGTTCTTTTATAAATTACAAAACTTTATGGGTATTGAAACCATACAGCATCATGCAGACTTCAGACTTTTAAGCCAAAAGGCACTTCAGGCACTCTCGGAGTTCACTGAAATAAATCTATTTTTACGTGGCGTCATCCCCATGTTAGGCTTTCGTTCATGCTCTGTTTCTTATGTGCGTGCAGAGCGTTTTGCAGGAGAGACAAAGTACTCTTTTAAAAAAATGTTTCTTTTTGCATTAGATGGCGTTGCTTCTTTTTCTATCAGACCTTTACGCCTTATAACAGCAGTAGGTTTTCTCTTGTTTCTTTTATCTTTACTGGGGATTGTGTGGGTCATTATAGAAAAGTTTATTTTAGGAAACACGGTACAAGGTTGGGCATCTACGATGGTTTCCATTTATTTTATTGGGGGTATTCAGGTGATGAGTTTAGGTATTATCGGTGAGTATATCGGGAGAACTTTTCAGCAAAGTAAAGGCAGACCACGTTATATCATAGACAAAGAGATTTAGTGTTTTTACAGTTTTTGAAATACAATACTGTTGGCATTGTCAATACGATAGTAGGGTTTTCAATTATTATGCTTTTAATGCTAAGCGGAGTCTCGCCACTTTTAAGTAATGGTATTGGTTATGGTGTAGGTGCCTTACTCTCTTACTATTTAAATAGTAGGTACACCTTTAAAGCACAAACTAAGAGTGTTTTGTTGGCAACGAAGTTTTTTTTAGTGCTTTTGCTTGCTTATTTTCTTAACGTAATAACGTTGCACTCTTTACTTACTAGTCTAAATCCATACTTTGCCCAATTTGCAGCGGCACTGGTGTATACTACGAGTGCTTTTATTTTGAGTGCATTTTTTGTATTTAATAGTACTTTTGTGAAGGAGAGTAAGTGAAAGAAGAGCATCCAAGCATAGCAGGTAGGTCTTATCTGTTTTGGGGGAGTTTAGTTGTCTTATGTGGCTTAGCTATGGGACTAGGTGCTTATTATTTACATATAGAATTTATGAGAGAAGTGGCATTTTCTCTTATTTCTTTTGGAGTAATTACACTTTTTTTAGCCCTACAGATTGATTTAAATACTGAGATAAAATCATCACGGTTGTCGTATGTACTTGCCCTTTTCTTGCTGGTTCTTTATTTTGTTTTAAGAATACAGTTAAGTCGTTTTGACTTTGGTGTTGGGGATGCATCTGATTATTATGTTGCTGGAGTTTGCTCTGTAACGTATGGGCAGGATATTGGTTTTTTTCTACCTTTAACTGCTTCTGTTTCTGCTTTAGGCTATAGTATTTTAGGTAGTGCCTATGCCCCATGGATAAATGTCATACTTTATGCTTCTTCTGTACCGTTGGTATATTTTATTTTTAGAAAACTAGATTTAAGCCTTTGGGTAAGTCTGTTTATGAGCATATTTTTAATTATTAACCCTTTGAGCATATGGTTTTCAAAGACATCTTTTTCTGAGCCTATTTGGCAGATGATATTACTAATTTTTATACTCTTTTTTTACCGCATGACAGGTACTGTATCATTGAAGATTAGAGATATAATGGGACTATATCTTCTTCTTGCCTTAGTCCCTTTTCTTCGTGGTGAGAGTGCCTTGTATTATGGATTGGTACTATTTTTAGCACTCTATCATTTTTGGAAATTCTCCAGCCTTAAATCAGCGCTCATTATTGTATTTGGGCTTGTTGTGCTAGCGGTTAGCATACATATAACTTTAGGAATACGAGAACATTACCTCTTGGGGTGGCAGTTTAGCCGTGTTATCCCTGGTATTGCCACAGTTCAGCTCATGAGTCTTTTGTATGGTGCATCAGGACTGGCGATAGTTGTGCTACTAGTGTGTAAGTATTTTAAAAAAGGTTTTTCTCTCTTACCTTTTCCTCTTATTATTACGATAGTCGCACTTTTATTTAAAGTTATTATTGCTTATATATATAGTGAAAGGAAAGCACCCTCATTTTTAGATTTTCTATTTACACACGAATTTGGGATGATGCTAGGAAATTTTGGTTTTCCTCTTACTTTGGCTATAATCATAGGCTTGATACTGCTACACTATAGAGCCATAAAGGGAGAAAGAATAGCCCTTGTATTGGTGCTGATGTATGCCATATTTTATTTGCCTTTTGTGATGCAAGGAGTAACCTTCCATGACCCTCATGAATTATTTTTATATTGGAGCAGATACTATTTTTCTGTTTTGATGATAGTGCATATTTTTGCTTTAGCATTAGTTATACAGTTGTTTTATATGCAAATAAAAAGATTTTTTCTTTCTCAAAAATACCAAGTAGGATTCATGGGAATTCTTCTTCTTCTTCTTATTTTAAGTTCATTGAATTTAAAGGTTGCAGAAAAGGTTATTACGGAGGGGTACCTTGAAAATTCAGATGAAATCTTTTCATGGATAAAAAAAAGGGTAGGAGGCAAGCCTATTTCTGTAGTATATGATACGGAAATAAGATATGAACGTCATAATGGTGTATATGATGCAAAAGTATTTGTCTCTAGGATGTTTATGGTACGTAAAATCTATGCAAAGACATGGCAAAAAATGGACTCTAAAGACAGTACTTCTAAAGTGATATTGAAAAATGACGTTTTTAAAACAAAGTATCTTATTTTGTTATCTAGTAAAAAAGAACGTTTGCAAAACAAAAGACTACAATTTTTAGATGAAAAAATATTCCCCATTTCTTGGCGAGAACATTACAGAGCACAGCCTCGTAATAAAGATGAGGTCTATGGTGATGTGAGTAAGTCATATATGAATAATTTACAGCTTTATATTTCTGTTTATAAGATACTAAGATAGCACTAGAAGAGAGTTTTGCAGGTAGATAAGCATCCTTAGATTTAAGTGGGCATATGTCGAAAGCTTCAAGAAGCAGTGGGGAAATATTGGAAGAGGTGATGGACAATTTTAAATGAAAAATACATTTAAATAAAGAGAAGTGATATAAAATTAGTGTATGATAACTAACACACATAATAAGGAATAAAAATGAAGTTAATGAATAAAGTTTTTTATACCGTAGGAAGTGTACTTATATTGGGAAGTACAAATCTTGTAGCTACGGACTTGAGTGCAAAAGAAATTAAAGATAAGACCCAAAGTTACTTGTCGAACTTGGACAAATATGCATTTGATGCAATCGTTTACGACACGTATACAAAAAAAGGTGAAGAGACATTTAAGTCTAAGCACAACATTTCTGTGAAGCTAGATAGACCAGACAAGTTGCGTGTAGATGTGAAAGGTGATATAAAAGACAGAACAAATTATCTAAATAATGGAATATACACTATAGTAGATCATTCTTTTGGTTATTATGGGCAAATCAAAGTACCTAAAAATATTGATAATGCTTTAGATTTTCTCATCAAAGAGTTTGGTATCGATACACCGCTTACTTCTTTATTATACCAAGATATGCCAAAACGTACAAATTTTACAAAAAGTAAAAGTTTTGGTGTGGTAGATGTGGGAGGCGTACCTTGTCACTATATCGCGTTTAGTAACAATAAGAAAGAAGTACATATTTGGATTGCCACAGGAGAAAAACCTTTGGTTAAAAATTATAGTGTTATAGATACGACAGGTAAAGAACATTTACGCATAGATACTTCTGTTGTATGGAAAGATGCCTCAAAAATTAATGATAGTGATTTTGTCTTTACGCCATCCAAAGAATTGGTAAAGATATCTGTAGAAAGTGCAAACTAAGGAGCAAATGATGAAAGCAAAAAATATATTTTTAGCCAAATTTGGCATAGTGGCGGTTATGATAGGACTTTTTTCTCCTACTGTGCAAGTAGAGAGAATAAATAATACAACAGGTGTGTCTGTGTCACTTTTGCAACAAGCTGAAGCAAGACGAGGTGGTGGAGCTCGCAGAGGAGGCAATAGAAATGTTAACAGAAATTCTAATAGGAATGTAAACAGGAATGTGAACCGAAACGTTAACCGTAATGTAAATGTAAATGTCAACCACTATGGTGGTGGACATCATAGAAGACATTATGGCTATTATCATGGTGCACCTATCTTGGCGTTTGCAGCAGTGGTTACCATAGGGTCTATTGTTGCTGCTTCAACTATGCCAACAACATGTACTACAGTTATTGTGAATGGTCTCTCTTATAGAAGATGTGACAGTGCATATTATCAACCTTTTTATCAGGGAGATACACTGGTATATAAATCGGTTAATTCTCCATATTAACGAGAAAAACTGTATAATGAGATTAGATAAAAATACATAAGGAATAATATGACAATCGTACGAAGCCTACTAATAGGGATGATACTAGTGCTAATCAGTGTATCTGCTACAGCTACAGAACAAAAAGTATTTGTGTATGGTTGGTTACCTTCTTTAAAGGGTGAATTGACTTTTAAAGTACCAGGGGAACCAAACGAGGAGGCTAGTGCAAGTGTCATAGACAGTTTGGATGCAGTGTTTATGGGTTCTTATGAACTACGTAAAGACAAATGGTCATTTTTAGCAGATATGATTTATTTAAAAGTATCTGGAGATACACAAGGACTTATCCCTAGTGTAAATTTAGACCTTGAACTTACTACAAAACTTTATGGTTTTTATGGAGGATATAATCTTTTAGATGACAACAATATGGATGTAAACTTTGTTGCAGGTGTACGTTACTTTGGTTTAGATTTAGATGTAACACGTAGCGGTGGACGCATTGTGAATGGCACTTTCTCTTCTTCTGTTGACAACCATGATGCTGTCATTGGTATACATGGCGAATATGCGATTAATCAACAATGGTATGTCCCTTATCACTTCGATGTAGGTGCGGGTGACTCTGATTTAACTTGGCAGGCAAGTGCAAGCATAGGATATAAATTTGGATGGGGTGATGTCATGGCAACGTATCGCTATATACATTATGATAAAGGTGACTCTTTGCTCATTGAGGACTTTAACCTTTATGGACCTAAATTAGGGTTTGTATTCCACTTCTAATCATACAGTGAAGTACATATTTTATGTACTTCATCTTTCATAACTCTCGCATAAAAATTTCTCTCTATTTGCCAGGCATTCTTACTCATTTAAAACTAGGGTAAAATTCGATAAAATAAGAGCATTAATTATACATAAAGGCAAATAAATGATTTTTATCGATGAAATCGTAGCAACAGAAGTAATGGACTCTAGGGGTAATCCCACAGTAAAAGTAACAGTTAGTTTGAGTGATGGCACAGTCGAAAATGCCATTGTGCCATCTGGTGCAAGTACAGGTAAGCGTGAAGCCTTAGAGCTTCGTGATGGCGGAGACCGTTACATGGGCAAAGGTGTACTTCAAGCCTGCGAAAATGTCAATACGACTATCTATGATGCCTTGGTAGGGTTTAGTCCATTTAATCAAGCAGAGATTGACCTCACTATGAAAGAAATAGACGGAACAGAGAATTATGGAAACCTTGGGGCAAATGCAGTTCTTGGTGTTTCTATGGCAGTAGCACGTGCTGCCGCAAAAAGCATGAAAATGCCACTTTATCGTTACCTAGGTGGTGCAAATGCAGTGGTAATGCCTGTGCCGATGTTAAACATAATCAATGGTGGAGAGCATGCAAACAACTCTGTAGACTTTCAAGAGTACATGATAGTGCCTATAGGTTTTGATAGATTTTCTGAAGGACTGAGAGCGTGTGCTGAAATTTATCATAACCTTAAGAAAATCATCGATGAGATGGGAGAGAGTACTGCTGTAGGAGATGAAGGTGGATTTGCTCCAAATTTAAGTAGCAACGAAGAGCCTCTTGAGGTGATAGTAAAAGCCATAGAAAAAGCAGGTTATAAATCGGGTGAACAGATAGCTATTGCCTTAGACGTTGCCGCTTCTGAGCTTTTGAATGATAAAGGCTTGTATGTCTTAAAGTCTGAAAATAGAGCATTGACTTCGGCTGAACTTACAGCATATTATGCTGATATGTGTGAAAAATACCCTATCGTGTCTATAGAAGATGGCTTGGGTGAAGATGACTGGGAAGGGTGGAAACATCTAACCGAAGTACTTGGAGATAAAATACAACTGGTTGGAGATGACTTGTTTGTAACCAACGTATCCATATTGGCAGAGGGGATTGAGAAAGATATTGCAAATTCTATTTTGATTAAACCAAATCAAATTGGCACAGTTTCTGAAACGATGCAAACAGTACGTCTTGCACAACGTTCAGGATATACTTGCGTTATGAGCCATCGTTCAGGAGAGAGTGAAGACACGTTTATAGCTGATTTTGCTGTGGCATTAAACACAGGTGAAATTAAAACAGGTTCAACAGCACGTTCAGATAGAATCGCAAAATATAACAGACTTTTAGAGATAGAAGCAGAACTAGGTCAATTTGAATACCTAGGTGCAGCACTTTTTACAAAGTAGTTTTTGCATCATGACAGAGGCTAAAAATGAAGAAGGATTGGCAGGAGTTTCACTTAAAACTTTTTTGGTGACAGCTTTGGGCATCCTCCTTTTTGGTATATATATAGGCGTGTTGATGTATGGAGAAAACTCTTTAACTGTACTAAATGAGCTACAAATCAAAAAGGGAAACCTAAGTTCAGAAAAGAAAAAATTAAAACTCGAAAACCAAAAAATTCAAAAACTTTTTTTTGAATTAAAACAGTTAGAGCCGAAAGAGTAATTTTTTGATATAATATTTAAAATCAAACCTAAAAAACAAGGAGTGAAGAGCATGAAGAAATATATTTTGGCAGGTATCGTATTATTGGGGTTAAGTGCAGTAGCATCAGAAAACCCATTTGACTTAAAAGCAAACTTTGGACAACTAGAGCAAGACGAAGCATCGTTGCTTTCTGAACTGAGAAAGATTTCTGAGCTTAAAAAATCGGTCAGAGAGAAAGCCGTAACTATCCAAGAGGTAGAGGCTGAAAAAGAGACTATTGAGATTGTAGTAAAAGAAGTTTCCTCTGTAATGATTGATGACATTGTTACTTCTTCGGATGAAGAAGAACTGAAAAAAGTAGCATTTGAAAATGCAAAGAAAGACAAAGAAGCAAAAATACAAAAGGCACAAGAAGAAGCCCAAAGACTTGAAAGCACTAAAAAAGAGGCAGAAAAGCGTGAAGTGGAAGCGTATGAAAAGAAAAGAGCCCAAAGATTAGCAAGGAAAGCTTCCGCGGCAGCACTACTTGAAAAAGACTCATTGGCAGAAAAAGAGGCCAAAGCCAAAGCCTTGACACAAGAGGAAAAGACAAGAAAAGCAAAGAAAAGCCAAGAAGTGCTAGAGAAAGAAGTGCTAGAGAAAGAAGAGGTACGGGAACTAAAAATAAGTGTAAATGATATTGATGTAGAGAAAGGAAGAGAAGAGGCTAAAGTAGCAGCAGATAAAGCCTATGAAGAAGCAGTAAAAGAGATGAATCAAGAAAGGTAACTTTTCTTCTTAAAAACCCCTTTTTAGGATAAGAAATTATTTTCTTGCCTGTAGTACTTTAATCACCGTCATTGAGATAAGTATTTCAAAAATACTTGCTAAGATGAGTTGATAGTAGGTTAATAAATCTAAAATCTTTGTCTCGTATCCAATAGTGGCAACGGCAACAAGTAGCGTTAAAGGCATAGAAAGAGACAGAGCAATCAACAGTGCATCCCTGGAACCAGAGATCCCTTTTAAAACAATCGCTGCAAGAATCCTAGATATAATCATTAAAAATGTAATCAGTAATGCTCCTGAAACTACACCTTCAAGGGCTAGGGCGGCAATGTCAAAAGATGCACCTACATGAAGGAAAAACAGGGGAACAAGAAAACCAAACCCAATACTTGACATCTTTTCTTCAAGTGCTTTTTCATGGTGAAAGAATGCAGAGATAGCAACACCCGCGATGAATACGCCTAGGGCAAGTTTCAGTTCAAGGCTTAGCATCACAGCAATCAAAATAAAAAATAAAGCCATAGCAAGACGTATGTCTTGGTCAGAAGTATCAAGCTTGGGCATAAGTGTATTTTTTAACTCAGGATACCACCAGAATACTAAGTTTAAAAATCTATAGATAAGGTAAACTGCAAAAATAAAGAGTACTAAATATCCTAGTTTGACAAAGAGTGCAATACCAAATCCACTAGTAATCGTGGCATTAAAGATGGTCAGAGCAATAATGCTTCCAATTTCTCCTAAAACACCTGCAATTAGAGCAAGTCGTATCCAGGGCTGCTCTTTGCCATAGACCTTAGATAAAGATGCCAATAGTCCTATGGAGATGAGAGGCATAGAAATAATCACAATAGGATGCAATCCAAAAACAAGACCACTTGTGATAGAAAAGAAAACCATAAGTAGTAGAAATAAAA
>CAYXTZ010000002.1:0-26519 GCA_964468535.1 uncultured Sulfurovum sp. | reverse complement strand
CCAAATCCCATGAGTCTAAAGTCATCATTTGGGTCTTTGGCTTTTTCTATGAAGGATGCTACTTTATCTACTGAACCTATGCGTTCAAGCTGTGAGATGACAGACTCATTTGCTCCACCATGCGCTCTTCCCCAAAGCGCAGCAATGCCTGACGAGATAGCTACATAAGGGTGTGCTCCTGTGGAAGCAACACCTCTTACCACAGTTGTAGAGGCATTTTGCTCATGCTCAGCATGCAAGATGAAGATAGTATCTAAAGCACGTACTTCTACGTCTTTAATGTCTTCATGCCCATCGTAGCATAAATGCATTTTTCCTCCAGGGTAGGCACGCATCATGGTAAGGAAGTTTTTTGTGAAACCTAAATCTATATCAGGCTCGATAAAGGGTATGCCCAAAGATTGTCGGTAAGCAAAGGCCGCGATGGTTGGAATTTTGGAGATGATACGGTGTGCCATTTCTAAGTAGGCATCTTCATTTTGCATATCTATATGTTCATCATAAAAAGAGGCTAAAGCAGTCACCGCTGCAGAGAGTGTGGCCATAGGGTGTGCATCATCTGGGAATGCATCAAAGAGCTTTTGAAGCCCTCTATGCAAGTAGGCACGGTGGCGTATTTCTAAATCAAAGTTTGTGAGTTCTTCTTTGGAGGGAAGTCGTTTATTTAGTAGTAAAAAGCAGGTTTCCATGTAAGTATGGTTTTTTGCTAAGTCCTCAATGGGTATGCCACGGTAACGCAGTTCACCTTTTTCACCGTCTATAAAAGTAATACTAGATACACAAGCAGCAGTAGCCGTAAAACCTGGGTCATAGGTGAACATGCCAGAGTCTGCAAAAAAAGTACGTATATCCACTACATCAGGACCCCTTGTACCTTTTAATATAGCATACTCGTAGTTTTCTCCTGTTTGATTGTTGCTAAATGTCATGGTGTCTTTATGTCTTGTGTGTTTTTTCATGATAATGTCCTTTTGGAGATATCTATTTTATAGTATACTGTAACTTTAACATATAAAATAGACAGCTCTTTTGAGCCAAGAAAATAAAAAACTTACTCCGTTAAATCTTTTAAAAACTGTACCTCATCGTATCTTAATCCTAAATGTTTAACAATACTTTGCATATCTCTTTCTGCATTTCCTAAACAAGAAGTTGCTCCAGGGCTTGGTGTCATGTTGAAAATGATGCCATCCCCTAAGTCTATAGATGCTTCTCCTAGCATAAGTTTTTCTTTTTCCTTGTCTAGCACTTGGGGACGGACCCCTCCAAAACCTTTGGCATAGCTAATATCTTCTACCCTAAGCGAAGGGACAATTTTTTTTGCATCTTGTACAAAAAGTTTCTTGTTTATGAGTGGTATTTCAAAGAGAAAATTTTTAAAAATATAGTTACGTATGTCTGCATCTTTCAGTAAATCCCAAAATATTTTGATAATGTGCGTATCAAAGTTTAGGGTTTTGAAAAAATCCAGATAGGTACCAGGCTTAAAGCGTTCTAGTTTGGGCAACATAAGGGCAGTAGGTCCAAAACGTGTTTTCCCATCTGCTAAGATGTCAGGGTCTCCATGCAGTGCGGCAAAAGGAAGTTTGTTATTTTGAACCATGTAGACTTTTCCATTTAAGAAGTGACTTTGTGTCATGTAAAAACTTCCAGCCATAGGCAAGCACCCCATATGTTTACCGTAACCCATACGGTGTGCCAAAAAAAGAGAATGAGCACCTGCATTTACTACGACAAAGTCAGCAGTATAAGACACAGCATTTTGACAGGATATTTTAAAACTTTTATCTTCTTCCTCTATGATATTTATGGCTTGGGTATTGTAAAATATATCTGTTGGTATGCTTGAGACTCTCTGTGCCTGTGTGGCTAGAGCTTCAGCTAAAGCACCATAGTCAACTGTAGTATATTGTGTATTTGTACCCATCGCGATGATAGGTTCAGGGCGTATCTTACTTTGCTCTTTGTCGCTGTAAACAACCTTAGGTTCTAGCTTTTTTAGTTTCTCAATATCCCAGAGTTCAAGATAGGGGAAAAGCTCCTTAAATTCATGGTAACGGTTTTCTATAAAATGAACCTCTTTTTCCCCTACGCCTAAAGCCATTTTTTGGTGTTTGAACATGATTTTATCTTGGAGGTCATATTGCAAACAAAATTTTTCTACCATTTTGGCAGTACGTTTTGTCACGGTTGCTTTCTCTAAGGTGTAGTTGGTTTCTATGTCACCAATGTGGATGGTTTGAGAATTAGATGTCCCTTTGGAGTTTAGCGTAGCTAGTGCTTCATACTTTTCAAGTAAGCAGAGTGATTTAACATTGGTATATTTGGCTAATTCATAAAAGAGTGCTGTGCCAGAAATGCCTCCACCAATGATAAGTACCTCATAGTGTTCTGTTTTCATGTTGACCTTTTTTATTTAGAGTGCTTGGAGCTGTTTTGCTATATCTTCTGCGATGTTTTCATAGTTTCTTACATCAAGTAGCCTTTGTTGACCTTTGTAGCCCGTTACAGCTAGTTCTTCTTTTCTGAGGGACAAAAGATACTGCAATTTTTTTTGGATACTTTGGACATCAAAGTCACTAAACCATGCATCATTAGAGTCTGTAAAAATGCTTGATATATGGTCTGATAGCGTCATCAAACAAGGTGTCCCAGAGGCATAATAGTCAAATATCTTTACGGGTGTTGAGGTGTTGTATACAGGAAGGTCAGGCAGTAAAGCAATCCCAATATCTACTTTGGCAATGAGGGTAAGTAAGGCATTTTTTGTTTTAGGATTATACACTTCAATATGTTCCTTTATGTGAGGGTAGTTTTCTAAAAGACGATGCGCAAACTCTACGTCTCTAGTAGAGATATAGAGTTTCCATTGCTTGTTTTCAAGTTTTGAAAATGCATCTAATACAGTATTGAAATTACGTGCAATGTCTAATGTCCCCACATAAATAAAACGTATTTTTTCATCTGTATGTGCTTGCTGAGGGTGTAGTGCTTGTGGGTCAATAGCGGGAGAACATATTATGGAGGGTATGCTTACTCCTGGACGAAAGGTTTTATGCATACGTTTTGATGTTGGTAAAAAAGCGTCACATTTATTGATAATTTTTATTTCACTTTTGGTTTTAAAATAGTGTAAAACTTTATTTACGAATTGATTTTTACGTTTGGCTGTTTCGCAATGTATATGTACACTACGTTTTGGGAAAGAAAATCTGAACAATGCTTTGTACTGATACTTTTTTCTATATTTTAAAATTTGTTTCATGATACCTATGTTGTTTCTCACCATGATATAATCATAGTGTTCAAGGGCTACATTGTTTCGTTTAAGCTCTGCTGTAAGGACATTTTTGTAGCGACTTGGTACAACAAAATGCTTGTTGTCTTTGCGTGAAAAGTCCGACTTGAAGTCTGTAAAATAGACGATATCTACAGCTAGATACTGCCGTAAGTAGACTTCAAAGAGTGGGGCGATGAAGCTGTGGTCTACATATTCATCTTGGTCAGTGATATAGAGTAGTTTTTGCATAATATTACCTCATTACTAATTATAGCCTAATATTAGAGGTCCCCATAAGCTTATTTTATGTGTAATGTTCTTGTGTTATACTTCCTCAAAAATCAAGGAAGATAGTATGAAAAAATTTGACAATGTATCTGTTGTGGTTTTAATATTTTTTACTGCCTAAAAATCAGCCAATATGTGTATAATGTTTTACTAAATAATTGAGATATAGAGTGGAGAAGGCAAGTAGATGGAACGTAAAAAAATATATAACCCAGAATCAGAAGAAAAGACAAGTGAAAGAAAGATATTTGGAGGAAATCCTACGGGGATATTTGAACTCAATGACATCAAATATCAATGGGCATACAACCTTTGGGAAATGATGCTAAACAATACTTGGTTTCCTAAAGAAGTAGATATGACACGTGATGTAAATGACTATAAGCACCTGACAGATGCAGAAAAATCTGCTTATGACAAAGTTTTAGCACAACTTATTTTTATGGATTCATTACAGACAAATAACATCATAGATAATCTAAATCCTTTTATTACGGCACCAGAGGTAAACCTCATTTTGGTACGACAAGCATTTGAAGAGGCACTACACTCACAATCTTATGCAGTTATGGTAGACAGTATTTCTACTAACTCAGATGAAATATATGATCTTTGGCGTAGAGATATGATGCTGAAAACTAAAAATGATGCCATTGCAAAAGTCTATGAAGAGCTTTCAAGTAATCCAACAGATACAAATATTGTTAAAGCAATGTTTGCCAATCAAATTTTGGAAGGTATTTACTTTTATTCTGGTTTTGCTTATCTTTATACGTTGGCACGTTCGGACAAGATGCTTGGTACGGCACAGATGATACGTTTTATACAAAGAGATGAAGTGACACACCTTTTACTTTTTCAAAATATGATAAATGCAACAAAGAAAGAAAGACCTGAACTTTTTACCAAAGAACTTGAAGATGAGGTATATCAAATGTTTCGAGATGCCGTACAGTTAGAGTCTGAGTGGGGTGCTTATATCACGCAGGGACAAATACTGGGGCTTACAGATGAGATAATAGCACAATATATTCAGCACCTAGCAGATAAGCGACTTCATGCAGTAGGCATGAAAACACTTTACAATGTAGATCATCCTATTAAATGGGTAGATAACTTTTCTCAATTTAATGACCAAAAAACAAACTTCTTTGAAGGAAATGTGACGAATTATTCTAAGGGAAGTTTGGACTTAGATGACTTTTAGGAGATACTTTTGCTAGAAAAGTCTAAAATAGAAAAACCAAAAACACTTGAAGTCGTTACTTTGCAACTTCCTTCTCATCAGCGTTATCAGGAAAATTTAGATACGCTACTCTCACAGCTACATATCTATGAAGATAAGCATATTATATTGGTTCCTGAAGTGTTTTTAACAGGGCTTGACTATGCACACCTGACAACAGCAGCAAAGTTTTCTGCAAATGCACTAAGAACACTTAAAAAAGAGGTCAATGAGCAGATAGTTGTCTTAACCTTGGTACTTGAAGAGGGCGATGACTTTGTCAACCAAGCTGTTGTCATACATAAGCATAAAGTCATTCATAAACAAGAGAAAGTAAAACTCTTTAAGCTAGGGGATGAAGATTTGTATTTTCAAGCAGGGAAAAAAAAGAAGATTAAACCTTTTGAAATAGAAGGGGTTAGTTATGCCATACTTGTATGCTTTGAATTACGTTTTAAAGAGTTATGGAAACAAGTAGAAGGTGCAGATATTGTTTTAATCCCCGCTCGATGGGGAAAATTACGAAAACACCATTTAGAGATACTTTCAAAAGCACTTGCGGTGATGAATCAGTGTTATGTTGTTGTCTCTAATTCTGCAGATATTGACATGGCATCTTCTTCAGCAGTGATTGCTCCCACAGGTGAGGCAGTCATGGACGATAAGCAAAAAGTAATAGAAGGCAGGATAGACTTTCGGGAAATAAAAAAAATGCGTCGCTATATAGTGATGGACTAAAGGCTTGAATATGATAGATAAAATAAAATTTATAATGGTATTTTTTGTAGGAATTTTGTCGGTAAATGCTGTAGAACTCAGCAAAGAAGTAACAATGAAAATAGAGGATTGCCGTCAAGGAAATGTCCAGAGCTGTAGTGATGCGGGCATGCTTTTAATCACAGGCAAGAATGCGGAAAACCAAGAAAAAATGAATTTAGGGCTAGAATATATCCGAAGGGCTTGTACGCATGGACTTGACAGTGCGTGTGATACACTTGGAGATAATTATTATGAAAATAAATACTATATGGCAGCAAGACCATTGTATAAAAAATCATGCGAAAGAGGTCTTGTTCATGCCTGTGAAGCTCTTGGAACAATGTACCGAGACGGACAAGATGTCAGAGCAAATGATGTTACTTCTCGTGAGTACTATGAAAAAGCATGTGGATTAGGAAGTAAAGATTCCTGTACAAATGTAGCCATCATTTATAGAGGTGGTTTTGGTGTAAGTAAAGATAGAAATATGGTAAAAAAATATTACAAAAAAGCATGTGATGCAGGAAGTGACGCAGGATGTGATAGTTTTAGAACCATGGACAACAAGGACAAAGGCATAGAAGAGCCAGGACTATGGCAGAAACTTAAAAGCCTCTTTAGCTAAGGTTTAGATAGAATTTTGAGACTATAAAGGGTGGGTACTTTTTTATGATAAAAGCAAGACAACGACAAAACCTTGTAGCAGAGGTAGAAAAACATTTTGCATTAGAGAGCTATGTGAAAGAAGCATTTCTATCAGTAGATAGGGAAGCTTTTGTTCCCACACAATTTAAACATCTCTCCTATAACCTCGATGCCTTACCCCTAGCAGCACAGCAGTGGATATCTTCTCCTCTTACTGTTGCCAAAATGACACAACACCTTGAACTTAAAGGCGTGGATTCCGTGTTAGAAGTGGGCTGTGGCTCTGGTTATCAAGCGGCGATACTTTCTAAAATCTGTCGTCGTGTATTTACCATAGAGCGTATTGATACATTGCTAAGAGAAGCAAAAGGGCGTTTTTCTAAACTTGAAATGCATAATATCTTTACTCGATTTGATGATGGACAACGTGGATGGAAAGAATACGCCCCTTTTGAGCGAATACTGTTTTCTGCTACTGCAAAAGAGATACCTAAAATATTATTTGAACAGTTAGCTGAAGGGGGCATACTCATTGCTCCTGTAGAAGAAGCAGAGAATTATCATATCATCACACGGTTTTATAAGAAAAATGGACGCATAACAACCGAAACCATCGAACAGTGTCTATTCGTCCCTGTCTTGGACGGCACACAAAAGTAAAGTATGCTTTCCTCAGTATTTCATTAAATTTATGTTATCATCTGTAAATTTGTAAATAGGGATAAGTATGGAAAAGTTGATGAAACCTGCGGAGTATGCACAAGAACTTGGTATATCAAGGCAAGCTGTGTATGCTAAGATAAAGCGTGGTATTTTAGAAGCAAAAAATGTAGAGGGTAAACTTTACATCGTGCTTGACAGTCTTGAAAATAAAGAAAAAAAACTATCTACCCCCCAATCGTTACCCAAAACAAGGACTGCTGTTAAAACATCGTCTCCTGTAGTAAAAGACTATAAAGCATTACTCGATGCTAAAGATGAGACTATTTCTGTGCTTAAGGGGACAGTAAAAGACCTCAAAAAATCAAACAAACAGATATCTACTACACTCAAAGGCGAAATAGACTTACTCAAAGATGCATTCCATGAAATGCGTTCACTCTATGTCCTTCAACTAGAACAAAAACTCCCACAAACACAAGAGGTGATAGAAGTAGAAGAAGAGCAAGTAGCAGAAAGTGAAATATCTAACTGGATAGGGTTAAAGAAATTTTTTAAACAGCATAAGGTTGTTAAAGAAAAACATCAAGAAAAAGTGATAAAACGTTTAAGTAAAGCTTTCAAAAAAAATGACGAACGCTTGATGAATGTAGAGGGTAAACTTAAACTAAATGCAGATAGAAATTATGAAGATATTTTAAAATAACACAGCCCTATTAGTCTATTCTGGTTATAATAAAGCATGAATAGATTAGCCCTTATCCTCCTCTCGACCATTCTTGTTGCACTACTTAGTATCTCAGCTATCCTTTTGTATGCTTTTAGTGAACATGGTAATGCTACGGTAAAAAATTATATTCAAAAAGACCTCGAAGAGAAATTGAGTCTTCCTGTAGATGTGCGTGAGTTCACACTTGAAGCAGGAAAATCAACACTCCTACTTCGTATAAATGAGCAAGTTGATGTGGAAGCCGTGATACATTATGCAGTATTGACACAGTCCTTTACGGGGATATATCGTATACAAGCAAAGAATTTCAACTATGAAAATATGGTACTACGCCAACTGGATGTTGAAGGACACTTCAAAGGCAGAGCAGATGACATTGTCGTCGACGGTAAGGGGACGGCATTGGACGCAGTATTGACATACCGTTTTTCTTTGTTGAAAAATATACCTAAAAAGATAGAAGCAGTGATGCAAGGGATTGGGGTAGAAGAACTCCTTGTACTCTTTGGGCAGCCTCCATTGCTAAAAGGGAAAATAGATGTAGATATTAATATGCCTGACATTGGGGATGAATTTGCTGATGGTTATGGGCATATTGTTTTACATAAAGCACTCTTTGATGGAAGTCTTGTAAAAGAAATGTATGATTTAGATGTACCTAAAGAGAGCTATGTGCTGGGCAATATAGACATGAAGCTTAGAGGAAATAGTTTAGATATAGCAGCGAAAGCGAAAAGTAATCTTTTTACACTTAGCGTGGACGAAGCAAAAGTAGAACTTAAAGATAAAAATGTGTCTGTTCATTATGCCATAGATGTAAAAGAGATGGGTATCTTAACGCAAAATAAACTTTCTGGAGCATTAAAGATATTGGGTAAGTTTGAAGGAGCAGATAAGACATATAGAGCAGAAGGTATGACCCACTCTTTGGGGGGTACTTTGCGTTTTGATATCACAGAACACTCTAAAGTGAGTTTTGAAAACCTTGACCTAGAAAAAATACAACTTTTAACAAGGCAACCACTCTTGCTAAAAGGGCTTTTAAGCGGAAGTGCTGATGTGGATAAAGAGTTTCAAAGTGGAAGATATGATGTACAGATACAAAAAGGCAAGGTAAATGCGAAAATTGTAGAGAAAGAATTTGGATATAAAGTACCAAGTGTTAATCATTTTACCTTAAGTTCTAAGGGGAAAATAGTCAAAAGTGTTCTTGATGCAGAGGGTACCGTGAAGTCCAATTTAAGTGATGTGAAGCTAAGGGATATTAAGTATAGATTTAAAAAGAAAGAACTGCAGGCAAATTATGATGTATTTTTACCAAATTTAGGACTACTTATACCTAATAATAAAGCCATTAAGAGAGGGTACTTGCACGTAAAAGGCGAACTTGAATTAGACAAAATACTAAAAGTCAAAGGGGAGGCAAAAGGGCTAGGAGAAGCATTAACTTTTGTCTATGATGGTAAAGGTCTAAAGATAGATGCAGAAAATCTTTTTATAGAGAAATTACTTTCACTGAGCAACTTGCCTAGATATGTGAAAGGAAAACTTTCAGCACAGGTCAACATAAGTGACATAGAGGGGAAAAGTGGTACTTTTTATTTTAAGGCTAATCATTTGGAAACACAGCCCAATCCTATGGAAAGACTTATGGGTAAAAAACTTTCTATACCACTGGAATTTACAAGTAAAGGTGACATGAAAAAAGGTGTAGCCACTCTTAGTGCGAAGATACAAACATCTATGGGAAACTTGTACTTAGAAGATATGATAATTGATAGCAAAAGTGAAAATCTAAAAAGTTCGTACCGTCTTGATATCCCTAGCCTAGAAAAAACCTATGCACTTACGGGGACAAAACTATATGGACCTATGATTCTTCTAGGAAACCTAAGTAAGGAAAAAGTTTTAAAGGTAAGAGGAAATACAAGTTCTATCGGTGGAAACATAGACTATACACTCATTGCAGAGAGTTTTTATAGCAAGATCAATAAAGTGCCTGTAGAAAATATTTTAGCCCTTCTAGGGCATGACAAGCTAGTAGAAGGCGATGCTTACGGGAGCGTAAAGTATGATATAAAAAAGAAAGTAGGCACGATCGATATAGATATAAAATCTTTTCAAATAAAATCTAGTAGCACAACAAAGACAGTGAAGATGTTTATAGGCAAAGACCCTGCGCGTATTATTTATAATAGTACAAAACTACATGCAAATATAGATGCTGATATCATAAGCTATACACTTACGGCAAAAGGCTCACATTCAAGTATAGAAGTGAGAGAAGGAAGGCTGGATAAGGCAAGAGATACGCATAGAGCAAAATTTAAATTTGTGTATGAAAAATATGTAGTTACAGGGAGCATAGGAGGGACGATAGACAAGCCACGTATTATTGTAGATCCTGCGTCGATTATGCAGAGTAAAACAGGTGAAAAGATACAAGAGAAACTTGATAAAGCCTTGGGTGGAGATATGGGAAAAGCTGTAGGTGGATTTTTAAAAGGCTTTACATTTTAGAACGCATTTACTTAGACAAAAAGTGTAAGTAGTTTGCTTACTACTTCCTCATCGCTAAATATTTTTACCGAACGTATGTCGTGACGGGAGAAATGTTCTGAGCGTTTTTGTTCATGTTCTTCAAGTTTTTCAAGGTATGCTTGTCTGCTTCTTTTCCCAAAGTAGGTTTCAAGTGTATGGCTGTTTTGAGGACTAGTAAAGGTGACTTCACCTAAAGGATTGAGTGATTCTTCTTCTTTATCTCTAATAATGATGGCAATCACTTCGTGTTTTTGTGACAGTAAAGAAAGGTCTATCTCCTCTAAAAAGTCACCAAGGACAAAAAGTAGTGAAGGTTTTTGTATGCGGGTAAAAAGGTTTTTTACGGCTTCTGCTTTGTCTAAAGTACTTCCTAGTACGTCTATGTCGAAAACTGTTTGGGAAAACCGTTCTATGGGGTAAAGTTGCTTGGTAGGTTTTGTTTCGTAAGTTTTGTTACTCGTGTAAGCAAGACCTGTAAAGAGATCTCCCTTGTGCTGGGCAGCGTAGGCAAGAACAGTAGAAATTTCTGCCATTTTTTGTTGTTTAGCATTAGCGGTATGACTATTTACCGCACCAAAATAAAGGCTTCCGTCCATCAAGCAAGATACAACAACATACAGTTCACGATTGGCATGTAGTTCTTTTATATATGGTTTTCCAAGCTTTGCAGTTATCATCCAGTTTATCTTTCGTATGTCATCACCTATCTGATATTCCCTAAGTTCAGAAAAGTCGTAGCCCTCACCGTGAAGTTTTGAGAGATTTTGTCCCGAAAGGAGGGTATACACCTGATGTCTGGCTTTAAGTTGTAGGGCTTTAAGTGCCACATTCATAAGAGTTTATCCATTAGGGTATAGGCAGTGTCTCTACGATTTTGCTAATGATTTCATCTGAACGCATTCCTTTAGCACGGGCTTCATAAGAAAGGACAATACGGTGACGCAATACATTGTGAATCACATGCCCAATATCTGAAGGGGTTACAAACGTTTTGCCTTCTAAAAAAGCTTTTGCTTTTGCTGCCTTATAAAGGTCTATGGAGGCTCTAGGACTTGCACCAAACATTAAACATTCTTTGACCTCTCCCATGCCAAACTTCTCAAGGTCTCGCGTAGCAGAGACGAGTTGCACAATATACCTCTCAAGTTCTGGGTCAATATGTACAGTTGTCACCTCTTTTTGTAAGGCATATAACTCTTCAATAGTGAGTACTTTTTGTATTTTTGAAAAGCTTTTATTTGCCACATGACGCATAATCTCCAACTCTTCTTCTTCACTGTTGTGCTTGACAACAAGTTTCATCATAAATCTGTCAAGTTGGGCTTCGGGTAAGGCATAGACCCCTTCTTGTTCTATGGGGTTTTGTGTTGCCATGACTAAAAAAGGGCTTTGGAGCTTAAATGTTTCATCTGCAATGGTCACTTGTCGTTCCTGCATGACTTCAAGTAAAGCAGATTGTACTTTAGCAGGAGCCCTGTTGATCTCATCTGCAAGTAGCAAGTGGGTAAACAGGGGTCCTTTTTTAATGCTAAAGCTATGGTCTTGGGGGTTATATATTTGTGCTCCTATGATGTCTGAGGGAAGTAGGTCTGGTGTAAATTGAATACGTTTTGAGTCTAGACCAAGGGCAAGAGACAGGGCATTTATGGTCGTGGTTTTGGCAAGGCCTGGCACACCCTCAACTAAGATGTGTCCATCACATAGAAGCCCTATAAGTAAGCCTTCTATCATGGAGTCTTGACCTATCACTGCTTTTGAAAGCTCTTTTTTAAGTGTTGTTATTTTTGTGTTCATTTTAGCCTTTCTATTGCCTCTTGTTTTATTGTGTGTAAAGAAATATTTGCTTCTTTATAGAGAGTACTTTCTAGTTTTTTTATGGGACTACTAAAGTATGTTGCATCTTTGGAAAGTAGTAGCTGTAACAACTGTTTATGGGTTTTACTAGCTTGTATTTTTTCTTTTACAGGGTGTTCATTTTCTATACTATTTTTTTCCCTGTTCCACTTCCTCGAAAAGGCAGAGAGATAGCCTGCAAAAAAGACAAGCAGGTAGCTTAAAAATGTTTCAAACCATGACCAGTCTAGGGTTACAGGGCTAGGGTTGTCAATACTGTCAACAAGCGTTGAGTTGTCAATGCTGTGTATTGTAAAACTTTGTTTTGGTATTGATAAGGTGTAACTCTTTTCTGTAAAAGGGTTAAATGCATTTATGCTTATATCCTCTAAGCTAAAGTTTGTATCTGAAGAGAGAGCTATTGCATAGCTTACTTTATTTTCTTCACTCTTGTTGTTTACATAGGGATGCACAAAAGGAGTTTCTGAAAAATGCGTAAAGTGTTCACTTGTAGGCAAAATATCTATCAGCACAGGAGGATAGCCTTTGCCTTGAATACTTATGTGTAAGGGGAGTGGCTCAAAAGCTTCTGCTTCATGAGTATTTACTTGATAGTCTAAAATAAAGTCACCTACAAGTTTAGTGCCTTTAGGCAAAGGTTTTACATCAATAATCACAGGAGGTAAGTCAATAGGTGTGTCACGAGTGACCAAGCTTTTAACATTGTCTCTATCTCCAGAAAAACTATAGGCAACACTTTCGTCTGAAGTTGCTTTTTGTATCAGTTTAAATTGTATATTGACCTTCCCCGCTTGTAGTGGATAAACTAAGTACGTGTAACGTATTTGTGAGGCATGGTAGTCATCTACTTCTTGAATGCCAACACGCTGAAAGGAATATGTTTCACTTTTTTTAAGGTCAAAATCAAAGAGCAGTATAATGTCATGATTGCTTTGTTTTACCTCAATACTTACGAGGACAGCTTCTTTTACGTAGGGCTGATGTTTATCTACACTTATCTTGTAGTCAAAATCATCTGCATAAAGCCATGCTATATGTAAACATATAATAATAAATTTACCAAGGCTGTGTTTCAAGAATGTATCCTTTGTTGATGAGTTCATATACTTTTGACCCTAGGGGATGAGGCTTGGCATTGTCATCATTTTCATTTGAATATAATTTAGATTTTTCTTTTTCCTCTTTGTTACTCTTTCCCCCACCCCCACCTGAACCTGAACTAGGCTGTGCTTCTTCACGTTCACGTTTATCTTTTTTTTCTTGTGACTCTGATTTGCTAGCATCTGAACTTTGAGGTTTTGGACCCGTGATGCCAAGGGAGACGTCTTTTTTATCATCTAAAAACACTATAAGGTTTAAGTTGCACTTTGCATCTTCATGGTCACCTAGCTGTAATGCTTTAGTATAGTAAATTTTGGCTTTACTATACACGTCTAACTGTGCATACGCATTTGCAGTATTGTGGTAAATCATCTGTTTTACATGAGGAGAAGTACTGCGTATGGATAAATATATGCCAATAGCTTTCTTAAATGCCCCTTTTTTATAGTAGTTATTTGCCAAAAGAAGTTGACTTTGTAAAGAGTGTTCTCCTATCTTTTGTAAATGTTTTGTGACAAGTGTAAACTCTTTATTTTCATAGTTTTTGTATGCTATTTGAAGATGATAGAGATCAAAGAAAGATGCCTGTGCGTGTAGCCCAAAAAAGGCAAAGAATAACAACAAATATTTAACCCCAGAAGTGTGTAGCATAAAAAACAGAAAAACAGCCATCCCTAAAGGAAACTGATACCATTCTTCGTGATGGTATTGCATCTTTTTGCCATGTTGAGAACTTGTATCTTTTGTTCGTAAATTTTTGTCTAGCGCCTCGGCTGTAGTTTGAGGAGAAGACAGGGACATAAGGTAGCTACCTTGAACACTGTTAGCCAAGGTTTTTAAAAGAGGGTTTATGCGAGAGATAACAAGGTTTCCTTGTTTGTCTTTTAGCAAGAGACCCTCTTTGCTTTTTATGCTTGTTCCTTGTGTTGTTCCTAGTGCTAGTATGTGAAGATGGGCATCCATGTTAAGCAGGAGTGAAACCAGTTCTTTCATATTTTCCTCTTCTCCTCCATCTGTCATCAGTATAAGGTTTTTCCCAGCCACTTGCATAGTGGCTAGTTTCTCAAAAAGTGTCTTAAGAGAAGTGCCTTTTGTGAGGATAAACTCAGGGTTTAGACTTTGCAGTGCAATGTTGATGAGTGCATGGTCAGTTGTAGGAGCAGAGAGGAGCAAAGGGTTTCTTGTAAAAGCAATGAGCATGATGTTATCAGCAGGGTTTTTCTCTAAAAGTGACTTGATGGTCTCTTTTGCAAAATCATAGCGTGTAGGGGAGAGGTCTGTAGCACGCATAGAATAAGAAACATCAAGAGCAATGATAATGTCTTTTGACAGTATGTTTGCCTCTTGTAAAGTGTGTTTCTCAACAGGACGTGCAAGAGAAATTATAAGTAGTATAAGTATGAGAAGATGTACTATAGGTGTTAGTTTCTGTTGACTTCCCCAAAGAAGTAATCCTAAAGGAATAAGAACCCATAATAGCGTAGGATAAAGGAAGGTCATCTTGTCTCTTTCTTTGTCCAAAGTACCCAAAAGAGAAGTAGAAAAAACACAATGCTAAGGGGCAGCATAATAAGCAGTTTTTGATTGAGATAGTTTTCGCTACGTATGGCTGAAGGCTCGAGTTGGTTTATCTCTTTGTATATCTCTTTTAAGGCTTTTGCAGAAGAGGCAGTATAGGACTTAGCTCCACTCTCTTTTGCAATGGTTTCTAGCAAGGTCACATCATAGTTAGATTTTTTACCTATACCAATAGTATAGATTTTGATGCCTTTTTCTTTTGCCTTTTCTACAGCAAACTTGGGTGAATGTCCCCCCGCATTATGATGACCATCGGTGAGTAAAATAATAGCTTTATTTTTTGCCTCGCCAAAAGAGAGGGCACGTAAAGCTTGCATGAGAGCATCCCCGATAGCTGTGCTTTCTCCAGCTATGCCAACATTTGTCAGGTTAAGCAATTGTCTTAGGGCATCTAGATCATAAGTAAGAGGGGAAGCTGTGTAAGCAAAAGTACCAAAAAGGACAATCCCCATGTTGTCATCATGACGTTTTTTTATGAAATCATTAGCCAATTCAAGGTTGCTCTCAAACTTATTTTTAAGGCTATTTTTTGAATCGTAACCGCTTTGTGCCATAGACCCAGAAGCATCTAGCACTAAAATGAGGTCTCTGCCTTTTTTGTAGTAGTTACTACTTGCATCATAAACAAAAGGTTTAGCAATGGCAAATACCATTAGAAAAAAGAGGAATATTTTAAGCCAAGGCTCCCATGAGAGTAAAGCATTTTGTCTGCCAAGCCAAGAAAGTTTAGAAAAATAATAAGCTTTTGTAAACTGTTTACACCAAATAAAACAAGGCAAAAGCAACAATAGCAAGAGTAAATAGGAAGAGCCAAATGTAAAATGCATAAAATATTTTAATCAAGAATATGTTAACAAGAGCTTAGACATATCTGCTATAATTTATAGAAGAATAAAAGAAAGGAATATGTGGATGCATACAAAGGAAATAGTCAATATTATTTGTGAAAACCATCCCTATGAGTATATACTCATAAATAAGAATTTTGAATTGCTGAATTGCTCAAATGGCTTAGAAAAATATTGCAGTAACATTATATATATTGACGCACTTTTTGATATATTTGAATTGATGCCTGAATTACTAGGAATGGAAGAGGCACTGCAAGGACTATCGCAAGGGCTTCAAGAACATATTTTTATTCCCTATGTATGGAGAGATGAACATTTATGTATCAATATTCATGTGTATCAGGGAAAAAATATTCAAGATTCATTGTTGATTTTGCTAGAAGATATTAGTGTCATGATGAAAAGTAAACAAATAAGTGCACAAGTCAATAATGAAAACTTATTATTAATAACAGAAATCGAAGAGAAAAATAAACAGTTGAAGTATCTTAATGAAGAGATGCAAAGATTGGTAGATGGAGAAGTTGGTAAAAATAAAGAGAAGCAACATATGCTAGAGCTGCAAACACGTCATGCCCAAATGGGAGAACTAATCGCACTCATTACCCATCAATGGAAACAGCCATTGAGCGTCATTCAAACCATAGGCACATTGATAAAGATGAAGCATGAGTTAGGTACCTTAGCACCTAAGCTGCTTGTGAAAAAGATGGATAATATATTAGAGCAAGTAGGCTATATGAACCAAACGGTGCATGATTTTCAAAAGTTTTTTACCCCTTCAAAAAAAAGAGACTTGTTTAATGTAAAAAAAACGATAGCAGCTGTGTTAGATTTAGTTAGGATGGATTATGCCTTAGGCAATATAGACATAAGCGTAGAAGGAGATGATGAAGTATACATAGATGGCTATGCCAATGAATATAAGCAAGTCATGCTCTCCATCCTCCAAAATGCTAAAGATGCTTTTAAAAGTCAGGTAAATTCTCATAAATATATTCATATTATGGTTAAAAGAGAAAAGGAACACACGCTTGTAAGTATTTCCGACAATGCAGGAGGAATACCTAAAGAGATAAAAGATGAGATATTTACACAATATATCACAACAAAAACGCAGGGGTCTGGACTTGGGCTGTATATCGCAAAATCTGTTATAGAGAACAATATGCAAGGAAAATTATGGGTAGAAAGTTCTGAAATTGGAGCAGCATTTTTTATTGAGCTGTAAAGGCTTATTGCGTGCTAGTAGAAGAATATAGATATTTATATGTTTTGGTCATAAATTTTTGCTATACTCTCTTTTACTAACTGTCAGGAAATGGTAAAGAATGATGTACAAAAAAATAAAACGACTATGCTTCAGGGTGAGTGTACTCGCCACATTACTCTTGACGCACAATGTCTCTGCCGATACAGAGGTAACCTTTCATGATGTCACCTCTACTGTAATGATGAACTCACTCGAGGCATTACCTAAAAAACATTTTTTAAGAATACTCTATGCAGAACTATTTTTTGTCCCTGTGTGGATACAAGAAGAAGCACTTTCCTCTCTAAGTAAAGAACTCTTTTTGCATATTAAAGAAGATGCTACTCTTCGTGAGAGTTCAAAACTAAAGCAAGATGCGGTAATTTTAGCGGGCAAAGCAAACGAAGTTTACGCTTCTTACACTACACTCAAGGAGAAGGTTTCTTTAGAGTTTCAAATTGCACAACTCTATAAAGGATATGCCGATTATGTCTTGTATGGAAGTATTAACTGGGGAGCTTTTCAGGGACGTTTGTATAATTTGCGTCCTAAAGGTATTAGGGCAGATTGGGTGACATATAAGCCAAAATTTAGTCCTATCTCATTGTTAGAAATTGTAGTACTAGGGGGAAGCTTGGAGAAAATGTTTGAAAAGGCAAGACCTAAAGACTACAACTATACGGGACTCAAAGACAAACTCTTGCAGTACCTTGACATGGAGAAGCAAGGTGGATGGGGACATCTAAACTTTCAGGGTACTCTAAAGGTAGGAAAGAGTTATAAAATAGTGTCAGCCTTGCGTGAACGCTTAGGTATAAGCGGTGACTATAAAAACTGTGAACCAGATAGTGACACGGTGTACGATAAATGTTTAAAAAAAGCAGTTATTCATTTTCAGAAACGGCATGGGCTAGTAGCAAAAGGAGTGATAGGAAAAGAGACAAAAAAAGCACTTAATGTCCCTATTGAAGTACGTATTAAACAAATTCGTTTAAATCTTGACCGCATTAAATGGTTGCATGAACGTAATGCTAAGCATCATGTTATTATTAATATCCCTGCTTTTACACTCTTTTTTGAGGAAAATAGTAAGTTAAAACAGCAGATGCGGGTCATTGTGGGAAAAAGAAAAAACCCAACCCCTATTTTTTCAAATATCGTAAAAACCATTGTGCTTAATCCTCATTGGAATATTCCTAAAAGTATTATTCAAAAAGAGATGATTCCTGAACTTATAAAAAACCCAAATGCTATGGCAAAGAAAGGGATTGAGATATACACAGGGTGGAGTAAAGATGCTAACAAGATAGATGGAGGTTCAGTAGACTGGAGTCAGTACCGTTATAGTAAAACAATGCCTTTTCGTTTTGCACAAGTGCCAGGATATAAAAATGCCTTGGGAAAAGTAAAGTTTCTTTTCCCTAATGAGTTTGCCGTCTACATGCACGATACCCCCAATAAAAAACTTTTTAATCGCAATGTAAGAGCATTCTCCCATGGCTGCATTAGGCTACATAAACCAAGAGAACTACTTAAAACATTTTCAACGTTCAACGAGAGGGTTGATTTTGAGAAATCACAAAAGAGATTAAAAGGTAAGAAAAAATCCTTTTTAGCGCTTGATAGCCAAGTCCCAGTGGATGTTGTTTATTTGACTGCTTATGTAGACCATGGGGGCATTTTACAGTTTAGAAATGACATCTACGGCTATGACAAAATGATGCTACAGTCCTATAGGCAGTGGTGATGGCTTTTACATACGCTATCGCCTTAACGGGCAGTATCGCTACGGGAAAAAGTACGGCGGCATCATTTTTATCTGAGCTAGGATTTGACATCATTGATGCAGATAGTATTGCTCATCAGATACTTAATGAAGAACAAAATACTATTATAGAGTTATTTGGAAAAGATATAATAAAAAAAGGACTTGTGGATAGAAAAGCATTAGGGGCTATTGTTTTTTCCGATGAGATAAAACGTAAGCAACTAGAAAATTTACTGCATCCTCTTATTTATACGCGTATTGAAAGTTTATCCATGAGACTAGATGAAAAGAAAAAACCATATCTTGTAGATATACCCCTTTTTTTTGAAAACAATCGCTATCCTATAAGAAAAGTTTTACTAGTATATACTCCTTCATTGTTACAACTCCAAAGGCTAGTGAAGAGAGACGCTTTGAGTACCTCTGAGGCACAGAAACGCATAGACATCCAGATGGCTGTTGAGGAAAAACGTAAAAAAGCTGATTATGTTATAGATAATAGTGCTACACTTGCATCATTAAAACGAGAATGTTTACGCGTAAAAAATGAGATAGCAGGAGACTTTAAATGACAGTAACAAAGTATTCAGCAAATGGCAATGATTTTGTGATGATAACAGCCAATAAAAAAGCAGACAGAACAGCCCTCGCTAGGACATTATGTCATAGACAAAATGGCATAGGAGCAGATGGATTAGTAGTGGTTATCCCTCATAAAGAGTATGATTTTGAGTGGGAATTTTACAATGCAGATGGTAGTTACGCAGCCATGTGCGGGAATGCCTCAAGAGCAGTAGCTCATTTTGCTCATGAAAAAGGTATAGCCAAAGACAATAAAGCAGAGTTTTTAACAGGAGCTGGTGTGATACGAGCCACTATAAACGGACTTTATGTAGTCTCTGATATGACAGAACCAGACATCATACGCACAGACATAGAAGAGTATGGAGAAAGCTGGTGGCTCATAGACTCTGGTGTGCCACATTTAGTCTCAGTTCGTGATGATATAGAAACATTTGATATAGAACAAGCTAAAATATTGAGATACAAATATAACTGCAATGTCAACATCTGCACACTTGATGGAGACAGTATGTATGTCCGAACGTATGAACGTGGAGTAGAGGATGAGACACTTGCCTGTGGTACAGGGATAGTCGCTTGTTTTATTCGTAACCATAAAGAAGAAACTGTAGTAAATCAAGTAAAGGTTTTCCCTAAAAGTGGAGATGAACTTTATGTAAATTACGAAGAGGGTATTTATAGGTTTGCTGGTAAAGTAACAAAGACATTTGTTGCAGAGACATTTATTTAATCGTATGTAATGAAGGAGAAAGTGTGAAAAAAATTATAATCTTACTGGCATTCACGGTAGGTATATTTGCAAATGAGTTTAATCAAGCGGTGGCAGACTATCAAAATGCTAACTATGTCAAAGCCCTTAATGCATTTTATAAGCTCGCCAAAGAAGATGATGCTAAAGCACAATATAATGTTGGGCTTATTTATGCTGAGGGCAAGGGGGTACAAAAAGATATTCTTGAAGCCCAAAAATGGTACGAAAAAGCAGCAAAACAAGGCAATGGGGCAGCACAGTATAACTTGGCACAACTTTATCATCTAGCAGGAAAAAAAGATAAACATGCCTATGAAAAAGCAAAATATTGGTATGAAAAATCAGTAGAAGCAGGCATCAAAGAGGCATTCAATAATTTAGGAACTCTTTATTTACAAGGCCATGGAGTAGAAAAAAATGAACAAAAAGCATTTGAACTTTTCAAAAAAGGCATGAAAAAAGGTGATAGTGCTGCCCAGGTGAATGCAGCCATACTCTATGCATGGGGTGAGAAAGTAGCAAATGACAAAATGAAAGCGTATGAAAATCTAAAACAAGCACTGAAAAGTGGACAAAGTAAAGCAAGTAGCTATCTTGATAAATTATGTCAAGAGAGTGCTTGGGTGTGTAAAGACTAGGATACAAAGAATAGTTTACAATAATTTTTTTCATGGCAATTTTGTTTTTAATCTAGGAACAAATAAAGAAGCATACTTACTAGTATGTGAGGAATGCAGAGACGATGAGTAAAGGAAAAAGTGCCAAGGAAAAAGTGCCAATAAAAAAGTGCTAAGCCAATAAAAATGGTGCTCGATACAAGATTTGAACTTGTGACCACCTCCATGTCATGGAGGCACTCTACCGCTGAGTTAATCGAGCATTAGACAGTATATTGTTTAGTAGCTTGGAAGTATATCGAAGAGATACTTAAAAGTTATTTTTAAAATTTATATGATACACTCTATCAAAAGTCGTTAACTAAAGTAGGATAAAATGTATCAACCCGAGTACATAAAAGAAAAAAACTATACCTTATCAAGAATATGGATAGTCCTTTTCATCACTATTGTTACATTTTTATTTTTGGAAACCCAAGATAAAACTATTGAGGCTAATTATTTTCTCTTAAAAATATTACTTGTTGCCTTAAGTATAATTTCTATATTTCACTACCAGCTTCTTTTGAAGTTCCCCCAAGTAATGGTAGACGCACGTAAGTTCTTTCTTTTGGTTTTGGATTTACTGTCTTTAACATTTGTGATACTTTTATTAAAATCTCTAGGGATTTTTTTATTTCCTTTGTATGTGATTATTATTATGGTTAGTAGTGTAAGTTTTGGTTTTTTACATTTTTATACCAGTCTTTTTCTTTCTGCATTATCATGGGCTTTCCTTGTTAAAACATCTTCTTACTGGATGGAACACAGCGACATAGTGGCGGTATTTGCGATAACCTCTTTTATCGTTCCGCTTATATATAACAGGCATTTATATCAACTGTATGACATTCAAGATGAACTGCACGATACCTTAGAGAGTTCAGCACATGATGCCAATTATGATTTGCTTACGGGACTAGCTAACCGCAAGCAGTATCAGGAATATATGGAGGAACTTTTGGAACAAGAAACATTTTTTTCCCTTTTATTTATTGACTTAAATAAGTTTAAACCTATTAATGATACCTATGGACATGCTATAGGGGATGAGGTACTTATTGAAGTTGCAAAAAGATTAAAGATAAGTATTGACGATGAAGATGTGTTGGCACGTTTAGGAGGAGATGAATTTGTGATTATCACGCAAAGAAAAAAATTATTTTTGGCAAGTTTTATTGATAAGCTAGAAAAAAATACGATAACTACTTTTAAGGCAAGCAACAATGTTAATATTATGATTTCATTAAGTATAGGCATTAGTATTTATCCTGAAGATAGTAAATCTGAAACCTTTTTACGCAAATGTGCAGATGAGGCAATGTATGTAGCAAAAAAAGATCCTAATCGGTCTCATGTTTTCTATAGCGAAATTAAAGAACTAACCTAAAAGTAAAAACTTGATATAATCACGAAATTTTAACACATGGCAAGGTAAGCTATGTAATGTAAAGGCAAATTTTGAGCGAAAATATTATAGGTTATATCGATGACCAAGGCAAGATACTAGACACACAAAGTGCAGGTGAATCCTGTATATTAACTCCCATAGAATATGACAACTCTGACGCATCTTTAGAAATAGTACGTCACTCCACCGCACACCTCATGGCACAAGCCATTACAGAACTTTACCCTAACTCACAATTTTTTGTAGGTCCTGTGGTAGATGAAGGGTTTTACTATGATTTTAGAGTAGATGAGACCATAGGAGAGGGCGACCTTAAATCTATCGAAAAAAAGATGAAAGAACTCATCAAGAAAAAATATAAGATAGAAAAATATGAGATGACTAAAGTAGAAGCTTTAGAAAAGTTTGCTTCTGATGATTTAAAGCTTAAAGTGATGGAGCGTATCACAGATGAAACACTTTCAGTATATAAGCAGGGGGATTTTGAAGACCTTTGTCGTGGACCTCATGTGCCAGCACTTCGTTTTTTACACAACTTCAAACTCACACGTGTTGCAGGTGCGTACTTGGGTGGAGACGAAAAAGCGGAGATGCTTACGCGTATATATGGTATTGCTTTTGCGGACAAAGAATCATTGAAAGCACATATGTTTATGCTAGAAGAAGCCAAGAAGCGTGACCATAGAAAGATAGGTAAAGAGATGGAGCTCTTTATGTTTAGTGAAGAAGCAGGGGCAGGACTTCCTTTTTGGCTTCCTAGTGGAGCTAGACTTCGCAACAAACTAGAAAACATACTTCACAAAGCCCATCGCATTAGAGGGTATGAGCCAGTGCGTGGGCCAGAGATACTAAAGTCCCAGATGTGGCACACTTCAGGACACTTTGCTTGTTATGGTGAAAATATGTACTTGACTACTGTAGATGGGCAAGAGTATGGACTAAAGCCTATGAACTGCATAGGACATATACAAATCTTTAAGGCTTCAGGGAAGTCGTATCGTGATTTACCATTGCGTTATTATGAGTACGGTACTGTGCATAGACACGAGAAGTCAGGTGTGCTTCATGGACTACTTAGGGTGCGTGAATTTGCACAAGATGATGCACATATATTTTGTACGCCAGAGCAGATAAAAGAAGTCATTTTGGAGGTTGTCGAGTTTGTAGATAAGGTGATGAATCTTTTTGGGTTTGACTACTCTATGGAAGTAGCAACCAAGCCAGAAAAAGCCATCGGAGATGACGCAGTATGGGAGCTGGCAACAAAGGGCATAAAAGATGCTTTAGGTGAAAATAATCTACCTTTTACCATAGATGAAGGTGGTGGTGCATTTTATGGGCCTAAAATTGACATAAAAATCACTGATGCACTTGGACGTAAATGGCAGTGTGGCACAGTACAAGTTGACTTCAATCTCCCCTCTCGTTTTGACGCTGAGTATGTAGGTGAAGACAACGAACGCCACCACCCAGTGATGATACATAGAGCTATATTGGGTTCATTTGAACGTTTTATAGGCATACTTACAGAGCATTATGCAGGGGAGTTTCCTTTTTTCTTAGCTCCTGTACAGGTCATCTTTATTCCTATCGCAGATTCTCATGTAGCATATGCGAACAAGCTAAAGAACGAACTTATGCATGCAGATATAGACGCTGAGGTGTATGACAAAAATGACAGCCTCAACAAACGCGTAAGAACAGCAGAAAAACAACGCGTACCTTATGTAGTTATAGTAGGAGATGAAGAGGTAAAAGGAAATTCTGTAGCCATACGCAACAGAAGAACTAGAGAACAGTATAATCTAACACAAGATGAATTTATGGTAGAATTAGCAAAACAACTTCAAGAAGGTAAAATTTGAGTAGACAAAACGATAGAAACAACAGAGGAAGAAAGAAGCCTGACGATACAGTCATGAACGATGCTATACGCATAGCTGAACTAAGAGTTCTTGGTGACGATGGTGAACAATTTGGTATCATCTCTCGTGCAGAGGCGATGAATATAGCAAATGAAAAAGGTTTAGATCTTGTACTTATGTCACCAGATGCTAAACCTCCTGTTGCCAAAATCATGGACTACGGAAAATATAAATATGAACTAGAAAAAAAGAAAAAAGAAGCTAGAAAAAACCAAAAAAAGATAGAAGTAAAAGAAGTAAAATTTTCTTGTAAGATAGCCGAAAATGACATTAGTTATAAAGTCAAACACGCTAGAGAATTCTTGGAAAAAGGGAAACATGTAAAATTACGTGTTTTTTTAAGAGGACGTGAAATGGCAAACCCTGAATGGGGAGTAGATGTACTTAATCGTGTTTGGCCTATGCTCGAAGACTTAGGAAACTTAGAAAGTTCTGCGAAACAAGAAGGACGCTACATAAATATGTACGTGACACCACTTAAAAAATAAAAGAGGAAACTTTTGATATGAAAAAAAATTTCTTTTTCTCCATCATATTAATAATATTTTTATCCACTGGACTTAATGCAGGTGGAGATATCGCAGCTGTTTTGCCTGTTGAGCCAATAGGTGTAAAGAGGGTAGCTACACCTGTATATATAGGTGTAGGATTTGTTGCAGGTAGATATTTGGAATCAAATTATGAAGATGTGACTTATGGGTCTATGCTTAGAGTGGGTTATGAGTTTAATCAATATTTAGGACTTGAAGCAAGATACATCGCAACATTTTGGGATGAGGGTACTCTATATGGTCAAAAATTAGAACATTTTGGATTATTTCTAAAGCCAATGTTAATAATGAGTGATAATGTTAACATGTATGGCTTGCTTGGCTATGGATGGACTCAAACAAAAACAACAGAAGCATTAAATAAGGCTATTGATGACAAGGGCTTCTCTGCAGGGATTGGGATAGAATATGACCTTTCTACCAAAAGAGAAGATTATGACCCCAGTGTTTACTATCCTGAAGGGTTTGATGGACACGCTGACCAAGAAAAAGGTTGGGGGCTATTTGTGGATTATCAGCGCTTACTTATAGACTCAAATATCCCTGACTTAGATGTAGTCTCTGCGGGAGTCACTTACGACTTTTAAGCTTAGGCGACATATGTTACGTTTAACTTTATATACTAACTTCTTTAACTCATTTTTATTAGATATATTTTAGTATAAAATGCACTTATGTGCGTGTTTGGCAGGAATAGTCTTAATTTATAAGATAACTTGGGTATAATATCATCCCTTTTATTTGATAGGAAGGTTTTTGAGAAAAGACCAAATACCTACATTGACACTGTGTTTTCTTTAATAGAAAGCCAATACGACTAGCCGTAGACGTATTAAAAGTAATGTTGGTACTATTATAATAAAAAATCTATCAGGGAGTAAGCATATGCCAAAAATGAAAAGTGTAAAAGGCGCAGTTAAGCGTTTTAAGGTAAAAAAAAGTGGCAAGATTAAAAGAGGAACTGCGTACAGATCTCACATTCTAACTAAGGTTGACGGTGGTCACCATAGAAGGATGAAAAGCCCTAAATATGTTGATAAAGCTGATGCTAAAAACATTAAAGAAATGATTAATTAAATTATTTTGTAGAGCAATAATCCCCCGATTAGGGGCAAGTTTAAGTAGAGAAAATACTTAACACCTACTATAGCATGACTTCAGCAGTATTGTTGAGCGTTGTAGCACAAGTATAAGGTAAAGGATAAACATGAGAGTAAAAACAGGTGTCGTAAGAACACGAAGACATAAAAGACTATTAAAACAAGCTAGAGGGTTCTATTCTGGTAGAAGAAAACACTTCAGAAAAGCCAAAGAACAACTTGAGCGTTCATTAGTATATGCTTACAGAGATAGAAGACAAAAGAAAAGAGATTTCAGAAGATTATGGATTACGCGTATTAATGCTGCTACTAGACTGAATGGAATGAACTATTCTACATTTATGCATGGTTTAAAACTTGCAAACATCGAACTTGACAGAAAAATTCTTGCTGATATGGCAATGAATTCACCTGAATCGTTCACAAAAGTAGCTGATGCTTCTAAAGCAGCACTTGCTAAATAATTCGTAGCATCTTTTTTACTTTAGCAAAAAAGATGTCGGTATTTAGTATCAGAATTATTTCTTGAGAGGCTTTGCCTCTCATCCCCTTTGAGTTTCCCCAGAAAAGCCAATTATTCCTGGTCTTAAATTACAGACATTTTCAAAACCCATACCTTTCATCGCATGTTGTACCTGATAGCTTCGGCTTCCTGAGTGACAGTAAACTATGATATTTTCAGACTTTTTACCAGCTAGTTCTTCTTCTACTTTAGCATAAAACTGTGAAGTAGGGACAAGCGTATCAGTGCCTACGATGTGACCCATTTGAAACTCCATATGTTCTCTAGTGTCTACAAGTGTAAAGTTTGTCATGCCTATGTCTCTAGCCTCTATAAGAGCCTCTAGCTCATCACCATCTAGTTGTTCCTCTTTGAGTAGAACTTCTGCTTGTTCTTTGGTGAGTCCTGTAGAATGTGCATGGACCACTTCTTCTATCTCGTCATGTTGTGCTTGTGCTTGGGCATACTCTGGCGTACAAAAAATGCCACAGTGACAAAGTCCGTCT
>CAYXTZ010000001.1:0-26878 GCA_964468535.1 uncultured Sulfurovum sp. | reverse complement strand
TAATCTTATATGCAGTAGATGATAGTAACAAAGATGATGATAGCATGCTGCTTACTACAAATGCAGAAGCAAATATAAGTAATTTAAGTAAGTACAAAATTTGTTACAACCAAGCCCTAACCTGAGTTACACTATAATAATATCCAATATATTTACAGAGGATAAAATAGATGCATATCTTACTTATAAATGCAAATCCTGTAGTTTCTAGGTTATTAGTACTATGTACACGTGATGATACGGTATTGATTAATGAAATATCTTCAGTAGACAAAATAGTAAATGACAACTATGACCTTATCTTTGTTGATGAGGCTTCTTATGACCGTAATGTATCACAGTTACTTCTGAAATTTTCAGATGCAAAAAAAATACTAATTTCCTATCGTAATGATGAGATGAAAGGTTTTGATCTCATCATTAAAAAACCTTTTTTACCTTCTCAAATAACTGATATTATTAAAGATACAAAAAAGGTGGATATGACTACGAAAGAAACCCTTAACAAGACTTTGAGAAAAACATTGGGAGAGTCACTAAAAGATTTATCATCCATACACAAAGAAGAAGAACTTTCTATTTTTCCACTTAATGAAAATACACAAGAAGAGAAAGCAGAAACGCCCTCTGTACTTAACATAGAAGAAATAGACCAAATAAAATCTCTTTTAGAGGTGGATGATACGCTAGATAACATAGAAGAAACACTTAGTGATGAAGAATTTGAGCTACGAAAGATAACCCTCATCAAAGAACAACTCATAGCAGATGGGCTTGAAATTGTAGAAGAAGACGATATTGTAGATGAGTTGAGTATCGACTTAGAGGGTACCTTCATACAAGGTGAAAAAAGAAGAAAAGAAGAAAAGAAAAAGAAAAAGACTAAAAAATTAAAGTTTACAGAAAAAAACTTAGCACATATAGAAGATGCTATAGAAATGGCCATCGCAAGCATCACTAAAAAACAGATGAAAAAACTTCTTAAGGGGAAAGAGGTAAAAATACCTATCAAACTTAAGGAAAAACCTTAATGCAAAAAGGGGCTATACTGGTCTTGTCTGGGCCCAGTGGTGCAGGGAAAAGTACTATCATTAATGCTTCTTCAGATGAAATAGGTGACTACTACTTTTCCATCTCCACTACCACCCGTACACCTAGAAAGGGTGAAGAGAATGGCGTTGATTATTTTTTTGTCACTAAAGAGAATTTTGAAGAAGATATCAAGGCAGGAAACTTTTTAGAGTATGCTAAAGTACACGACAACTACTATGGAACATCACTAAAGCCTGTAAGACAGGCACTCAATGAGGCTAAACTAGTCATATTTGATATAGATGTGCAAGGACACAGACTCGTACGTGCAAAGATGAATGATATTACAACTTCTGCATTTATCACACCATCTACACTTAGTGAACTAGAAACACGTCTTCGTGCAAGATGTACGGATGATGAATCGGTCATTGTAAAACGCATAGAAAATGCAAAAAATGAGATAAAAGCTCTAAGTGAGTATGATTTTACTATTATTAATGATAAGGTAGAAAAAGCTTCTCAACAATTTGTTATTGTTGCAAAAGCAGCTAGATTGAAACAAAGTACAGAAGATGAAGACAAATTTATTGCTCAATGGATAGCTAAATAGTAAACTTAAACATTTTGCAGTATAATTATTGAAATTAATGCTCAATGTAGCAAAACATAAAGGATAGATAATGGGTATGCCAGGTATGCCAGAGATGCTAATCATATTGGCGATTGTTGTGCTTCTCTTTGGAGCAAAAAAGATACCAGACCTTGCAAAAGGTATGGGTAGAGGTATTAAAGACTTCAAAAAAGCAATCAAAGAAGATGAAGACCCCAAAGAACTTGCTTCTAAAGAGTCCGATGCCGTAGAAGCAAAAATGGAAGCAAAGATAGAAGAGAAAACAAACGAAACAAAAAAAAGTGAAAATGCTTAGTATGCTAACTCCTTCCCATCATCTCGATGGGAATGCATGCTTAGGTTTCTAAGCAAAAAATACCCTTACTCAAATAATGCTGTATATGCATTCCCACGCAGAGCATGGGAACTAAAAAATACGGAAAATAAATGAAATTAAAATCACAAGTCAATAACCTCATAAAAAATGCTTTTATAAAAGCTAATATAGCCCATGAACCTATGTCTGTCTCGGAAGCTACTAAAGCAGAGTTTGGGGACTACCAATTTAATGGTGCTATGGCTTTATCTAAAAAGTTGGGTAAAAATCCTAGAGAAATTGCACAGAGTATTTTGGAGACTTTAGACTTTACAGGGATGCTCAGTAAGGGTGAGATAGCAGGACCTGGCTTCATAAACCTATGGCTAAATCCTCTTTGGATAGCCACACAATGTCAAGCGGCATTGGATGACGAAAGGCTAGGAGTATCTACAAAACAAACACCCACTAAGGTTCTTGTAGATTATTCCGGTCCAAACATGGCAAAACAAATGCATGTGGGACATTTACGCTCTACTATCATTGGAGATACACTGGCTAACTTACTTACTTTTTTAGGTGATGATGTCATACGTCAAAACCATATTGGTGACTGGGGTACACAGTTTGGCATGCTCATAGCCTACCTTGAGATGAAAGGTAAGGATGGGTCAATGAGTCTGAAGGATTTAGAACAGTTTTACAAAGATGCCAAAGGTGAATTTGATGCCAATGTAGACTTTGCTAACAGGGCTAGAGAATACGTGGTGAAGATACAATCAGGTGATGCACACTGTTTAACTTTATGGAAAAAGTTTATAGATATTTCTTTAGGTCATTGTGAAGAGGTGTATAGTAAGCTGGATGTAAATCTAAACCGTGAAGATGTAAGAGCTGAGAGTTTTTACAATGATGACTTGCCTAAAGTTATAGAAGACTTACGCAGTAATGGCACACTCAAAGAGAGCAATGGTGCACAATGCGTCTTTTTAGAAGGAGATGAAGTACCTGTCATCGTACAAAAAGGAGATGGTGGCTACCTCTATGCAACTAGTGACCTTGCAGCCTTACGTTACAGAGCCCAAAAACTTGGAGTAAAACGTATCTCATATGTGGTTGATGCTAGGCAAGCTGGGCACTTCAAGCAGGTCTTTAGAGTAGCAAAAGAAGCAGGTTTTGTGACTGAAGATGTAAAACTCGAACATATTGGTTTTGGTACCATGATGGACAAAAATGGAAAACCTTTTAAAACACGTACTGGTGGTACAGTAAAGCTCATCGAATTACTAGATGAAGCTGTTATAAAAGCAAAAGAAAGCATTAACAACAAAGAAGACTATAGTCCAGATGAAATAGAAGCTCTTGCTAAAATCATAGGTATAGGTGCTGTAAAGTATGCAGACCTTTCTATAAACCGTGAATCAAACTATATTTTTAATTGGGATAAAATGCTCTCTTTTGAGGGAAATACTTCACTTTATATGCAATATGCCTACGCAAGAATCCAAAGTATTTTTAGAAAGTTTGATGGTGAACTAGCAGGAGATATTGTCATCGGTGATGCTTTGGAACATAGACTCTCAACCATGCTACTTCGTTTTGAAGATGTACTAAACCGTGCAGCAGTAGATGCAAGTCCAAATCAAATCACTAGCTACCTTTACGACCTTGTGACTCTTTTTATGCGTTTTTATGAGCAAAACCCTATACTCAAAGATGCTGTAGATGAACAAACAAAAATGAGCCGTTTACAGATAGCAGACCTTACAGCAAAGACCATTAAGCAAGGGCTTGATATACTTGGTATCAAAGTTGTCAATAAACTATAAACTAAAAGGAAAATAGATATGAAAGCTTTAATAATTTTAGTTATTCTACTTACTTTTGGAGCAATATTTTTTCAATACAGCAGAAATAAAGATGTCAAAAAACTGCTCATTTCGCTGGCTACCTTTGTAGCTATACTGTCATTGGGTGTAGTGGGCAACCTCACAAGACAAATATTTCCTATTTTTATATCGCACCTTGTGCTTATGATTATTTCTTGGGGAGCATTGATAGTGTACATAATAAGAGATAAGTATTATTGGTGGGTTATTTTTTCGCCTGTAGTGACGATAGGATTATTTTTACTTCTTGAATTTGTTGCGGGCTCGGGACATGACTTAGGGTAGAGAAACTACCCTAACTTATTTATGCAGGGTCGATATTTTGATTTTTTTTCTGGTTTTCTACCAATTCACTTAAAAACTGTTCAAGTGAGTAACGTTGTCTATATTCTGGTATCATTACATGGATAAGTATATCTCCTAAATCAGCAACTACCCAGTCATCACTTGTATCTGATGCCAGTATCGGGTCACCTTTCCCCTTCAATCCTTTTTTTAAATGGTCATACAATGCCAAAGTATGTTTACCATTGAGTGAATTTGCGATAACCACACGTTTTGCTATATAATCTGCATCTTCTAGATTAAAGACTTCTATCTCTTCTGCTTTTTTATCATCAAGAATATTTACTATATTCTCTACTCTTTCTTCTATTGTCATTGTTTTGTTTCCTTAAAGTGCATTTTATTAAGTACATTTTGTACTGATTTTTTAATTTTATTGTCAACATAGTGTAAATCATTTTTATCGCGTATTTGACTAGAACTCATCATTTCATCAAGTGTTAGTAGCTTCCATCTGCGGAGGATACTTGTATTTAAAGGATGTCCTTCTCTAGTGACAATTACCCAAGTAACATATTCGTTCAAATACGAAAAGTCATACCATTGTGTCAAAGTCGCTAAGTTGTCAGCTCCTACAATCAAATACTTTACACTGTATTGTTTACTAAAATATTTTACCGCTTGTGAGGTCCTTGTACTTTTTTCTTCTTTAATCTCGTAATCGCTTACTATGACTTTGGCTACATTGTCAAAAAGACGATGACACCAATCTAAGCGTTGCTCAGGCGATGCAAAAGAAAAGCTTTTAAATGGATTTAAATATGCAGGAATAAGTAATAAATGGTCTATCTCTAAGGTATCAATAGCATGCCGAACAATCTGTTGATGTCCACTATGTGGAGGGTCAAAACTCCCCCCAAATATTGCTACGATAGGCTTAGATTGATTAACCAAATACTAACCTCATTTACTGTAAAATTACAGAATTTTAACATAGTTTTGCATAATAAGCTCTAAGGGGCAAAAAGAAGGTAAAAAATGGCTGTAAAAGTGGCAATTAACGGACTAGGACGAATAGGTAGATGTGCAGCAAGAATCATAGCAGATAGAGATGACATAGAACTTGTAGCTGTCAATGCCTCCGCAAGCGAAGAGATGCTTCAGTATCAGCTAAAGTATGACTCCGTGCATGGCAGACGTAATGACGTTACCGTCTCAGGCGGATATCTAAATATAGGAACAAGCAAAGCAAAAATATTTGCAGAACGTGACTTGTCTAAGATAGATTTTGCTTCTGTAGGAGTTGAAGTCGTTCTGGAGTGTACGGGTGCATTTCTTACAGCAGAGTCTGTACAACCATACTTAGATAACGGTGTAAAAAAAGTACTTTTTTCTGCCCCTGCAAAAGATGACACTGCAACCTTTGTACTAGGTGCAAATGCAGATGAGTATGCAGGACAAGCGGTCGTTTCCAATGCATCCTGTACTACCAATGGACTAGCCCCAGTAGCTAAAGTACTTGACGATGCCTTTGGCATAGAAAATGCGTTAATGACCACCATACACTCCTATACCTCATCACAACCCATCTTAGATGCTAAACATAAAAAAGACCCAAGAAAAGGACGTTCAGGCGCAGTAAATCTTGTACCCACTACAACAGGTGCAGCAAAAGCCATCTCAAAAGTGCTTCCAAACCTTGAAGGTAAGATAAATGGGCAAGCTATAAGAGTGCCTACCGCAGATGTTTCCATGATTGACCTCACTGTAACACTTAAACAAAATGTAACAGTTTCAGAAGTACAAGAAGTATTTAAAGCTGCAGCTAAAGGTTCACATGCAGGTATCTTAGGTATAGATGAAGAATACCGTGTTTCTATGGATTTTGTAGGTGAAGAGCTTAGTACTGTTGTACCATTAGACACCATCCAAGTTATAGGTGACAACATGCTAAAAGTACTCTCTTGGTATGACAATGAGTGGGGATACTCATGCCGTTTAGTAGATATGGCTGTACACATAGCAAAGGACGCATAATTGAAAACAATTAAAGATTTAGAGATAGCTGGTAAAACCGTATTTATAAGATGTGATTTTAATGTCCCAAAAGATGAGTTTGGGAACATTACAGATGACAGACGTATACGGTCTGCATTACAGACAATACGTTATTGTATAGACAGAGACTGTAAAGTTATTTTGGCATCACACTATGAAAGACCAAAACCTGGTCAGTACGAGGAAAAGTTTTCACTCAAAACTGTGGTACATAGGCTGGTGCGTTTACTTAAAATTGCTGAAGACATCCAACTTGCCGATGATGTCGTAGGGATAGATGCCCAAGCAAAACTTAAAGCACTGAAGAATGGTGAAGTTTTAGTGCTAGAAAACCTAAGGTATGAAGCAGGGGAAACACAAAATGATGTTGCTTTTGCTAAAAAATTAGCTTCTATGGCTGACATCTACATTAACGATGCTTTTGGTGCATGTCACAGAGCACACGCATCTATAGATGCTATGGCACGTGAGTTTGACACAGAACACAAAGCTGCAGGGTTTCTACTGGCTAAAGAAGTGAACTTCTTTGCAAGAACCCTTGAAAATCCTGTACGTCCTTTTGTAGCAGTAGTGGGTGGTTCTAAAGTTTCAGGAAAACTAGAAGCACTCAGACAGTTACTAGACAAGGTGGATAAAGTTATCGTAGGTGGCGGGATGGCATTTACATTTCTCAAAGCAAAAGGTTATGAGATAGGAAATTCCCTAGTAGAGAATGATTTACTAGATGAAGCCAGAACCATTATGATAAAAGCTAAGGAAAAAGGTGTAAAGTTTTACTTACCTGTAGACTTAGTATGCGCCCAAGAGTTTAGCGAAGAAGGTGTAGCCAAATACCTACCCGCCCAAGAGATACCAGTAGGCTGGATGGGCTTAGATATAGGACCTGCTAGTTCCAGACTCTTTAGAGAAGTACTCAATGATGCACAAACAATTATTTGGAATGGTCCAATGGGCGTTTACGAGATGGACAAATATGCCAAAGGGAGCCTAAAAATGTCACATGATATAGCAGACACTCATGCCACAACAATCGTAGGTGGTGGCGACACCGCAGATGTGGCACAGAAAGCAGGCGATGTAGATGAAATGACTTTTGTCAGTACAGGTGGTGGAGCCAGTTTAAATCTACTAGAAGGCAAAAAACTTCCAGGTATCGAAGCACTTAAAGTTTAAAGGATAAGCTACATGATTTACGCAGCCAATTTCAAAACCAATCATACACGAAAAAGTACAGAAAACTATATAGAAGCACTCAACAAAAATCTACCTGCTAAAAAACCTGAAGATAGTGTCTATATTTTCCCACCATCATCCGCTTTAGATAGCTATGATGGCGATTTTACAGTAGGCACACAAAATGCCTACCCTGCACACAATGGTGCGTACACAGGTGAGATAGGTGTAGAACAGTTAGATGAATTTGGTATCAATACCATTCTTATTGGGCACAGTGAAAGACGTGAACACATGGCTGAGTCTCAAGAAATAGTAGCAAATAAATTTGCCTTTTTTCAAGAGCAGGATTTTCAAATCATCTACTGTCTAGGAGAACCTCTCAATATCCGAGAGAAAGGTTTTGAATCAGTGATGCAGTACCTTTTAGCACAATTTGACGGCATAGATATCAGTTATGAGAACCTTATCATAGCCTATGAGCCTATCTGGGCTATAGGCACAGGACGTTCAGCTACAGTAGAAGAGATATCTACTACACATAGGGCTTTAAAAAAAGCCATCAATAACAAACCCTTGCTCTATGGTGGTTCAGCAAAACCTGCAAATATCAAAGAAATCATAAGTATCGCTGGTGTAGATGGTGTTTTGGTGGGGTCTGCATCATTAGATGCTGAAAGTTTTTCTAAAATGATACTCTCTTAATTATCTTATAAAAAATATCTTTCTAAGGCATAGATACTACTATACCTTATAATGATTATTTAAATAAGTCTGCCAATGCAGCAGTATCTGTAGTTTTTGCTACTTCTGGGGAAGAAGAATCTACTTGTCTCTCAGCCACCCCTTCAACTTCATTTAGTTCTATAGTATACCCTGTTAACATAGAGGCAAGACGGATATTTATCCCTGATTTACCAATGGCTTTTGCTTTTTGGTCACCCGTGATGTTGATAATTGCTTTTTTCTCTTCAGTATCCACTTTGATACTTTGTGTAATCGCAGGACTTAATGCCCTAGTGATAAATACTTCAGGAATAGCTGAGTACTCAATACAATCAATATTCTCATCATTAAGCTCTCGGCTCACTGCATTAATACGTACACCTTTAACTCCTACAGATGCTCCAATGGGGTCAACATTCATCTGTTCAGACTTTAGTGCTATTTTAGCTCTCTCTCCTGGAATTCTTGCAGCATTTACTATCTCTACTATACCATCTGCTATCTCAGGTACTTCTAAAGCCATAAGTGACTCTAAAAACTTTGGTGAGGTACGTGTAAGCTCCAAAAAAAGTCCGTATTGTGGGTCAACAGATACATAGCGAAGTAATGCTCTTATACTGTCTCCACGTTTATATGTTTCCCCTTTTATACGGTTTCTTAGACTCATTATACCTTTGAGTTCACCTATTTCTACATGTGTGTTGTCTTCAGCATCTATACGGTTTACTGTACCTAGCATGACGGTGCCAACTTTATCTCTATATTTCTCAAAAAGGTCTTGCTCTATACGTCTTTGCACATGGTATTCAAGCTCTCGAAAGAGGTTTGCTGAAGCCGTACGACCATGGTCTTCAAGTATAAACTCTTCTTTAAGTGCATCTCCTACCTCTAAAGATTCATCAAACTCTTTCGCCTCAGATAAAGAGATGAAGGCATCAGACTCCACAGTCTCAATATGTGGCTCTCTACCTACTTCTGTAAAAAGTTGTGCATCTCCATCTGGCACAACCGTAATCACTTTATTAACACTATAGGTTCTCGTATCATTGTCAATGTTCACTTCAAAATTACTTGTATAGGTAGTAAGCTTTTTCGCTGTATTTTTAACCGCTTCAGTAAAAGCTTCTAGTGCATGTTCTTTACTTATATTTTTTTCATGTGCAATGGCTTCTATAATATCTAATATTTTTTCCATAAAATTGTCCTAATTTATTTTAATTACATATCAATAAAATTGATAGTTTTTCAAACTACCGCTACAAGAGGTAACATAACAATGTCAATACTGTCTTGGAGGGGGTTATTTTTGAAGTTGAATATTATATCTAACCAAACCTTTACTGAAAATAAAGTATAATCTAGGTAATTAAGAAAAATTTAAAGAATGAACTAAAGGTACGATGAGATGAAACTAAAACTTGCCAGAACAACACTAAAAGCAAAACCAAAATTAATTGAACTAAAAAAAGTAGAAGAAGAATTACTAAATAAATCTATCTTTTATTTTGATAAAGACAACTCACACAAAGAACTCAAAGAGCTTATTGAATATTTTGAGGGAAAAGGTTTTTCAGTGTATATGAGAGAAGTAAAATATGGACTAGATGAAAATGAATATATCTATGAAGTACATATTATTGCTTAAACAACTAAAGTATATTCTTGTCTAAAAAATTATTTATTGAAACACTTGGTTGTGCAATGAATGTTCGCGATAGTGAACATATGATTGCAGAACTTAATAAAAAAGAACCCTACGAACTCACAAAAGAACTCTGCGAAGCTGACCTTATCATTATCAACACCTGCTCAGTTAGGGAAAAACCAGTGGCTAAACTCTTTTCAGAAATAGGTGTGTTTAATAAGCATAAAAAAAAGGGTGCAAAAATCGGTGTTGCAGGCTGTACTGCCTCTCATTTAGGAAAAGATATCATCAAGCGTGCTCCTGCAGTTGATTTTGTACTAGGTGCTAGAAATGTTTCTAAAATCTCTGAAATAGTCGACAAAAAACATGCAGTAGAAGTGAGTACTGACTTTGATGAAAGTACCTATGATTTTGCAGAGTACAGGTCTAATCCTTTTAAATCTATGGTAAACATCTCCATAGGATGCGACAAGTCATGTACATTTTGTATTGTTCCTGCTACTCGTGGAGATGAGATATCTATCCCCTCTGAGCTTATCATACAAGAAATAAAAAAAGCCGTGTTCACGGGAGCAAAAGAAGTGATGCTCCTTGGTCAAAATGTCAACAACTATGGCAGACGATTTAGCTCTTCAGATGAAGTGTGTGACTTCACAGAACTTTTACAAGAAGTTTCCAAGATTGATGGACTAGAACGTATCCGATTTACCTCTCCACACCCCCTACATATGGACGATGCTTTTTTGCAAGAATTTGCATCAAATCCTAAAATATGTAAACAAATACACGTACCTCTACAAAGTGGTTCTACTTCTTTACTTAAGTCCATGAAGAGAGGCTACACAAAAGAAAACTTCATCAACCGTTGTGACAAAATACGTACACTTTGTCCAGAAGCAAGCATCTCTACAGATATCATCGTAGGTTTTCCAAATGAGAGCGAAGAAGACTTTGAAGACACTATGGATGTACTCGAAAAAGTACGTTTTGAGCAACTCTTTTCCTTTAAATATTCACCACGCCCACACACAGAAGCAGCAGAATTTGAGAATCAAATAGATAATGCTATATCAGGAGCAAGACTTACCAAGCTTCAAGCAAGACACACAGAAATACTCGATGAAATCATGGAAGTACAAATGGGCACTTTGCATAAAGTCTACTTTGATGAACTCAAACCCAATGGAAGAATCTCAGGTCGTTCAGATAACGGGAAACTTTTCTTTGTTGATGGTAGCGAAGAATTATTGGGGGAAATTGTAACTATAAAAGTTACAAAAATATCTAGGGGTGCACTAGATGGTATCGTTCTCTAGGCTCTCTTTGTGAAAAACTTTTTTCGTAAAATAGGAGAAGTACTCATCCCCCCTATTTTATATTTTTTTATGCGTATAGTATGGTATACCTCAAGTAAAAAATTTCATTTTATTACTAACATAGATAACAAACAACATGTCTGTGTCACATGGCATGCAGAGTTATTTATGAGTCCACAAGCCTACAGAAAAATTCATCCAAAACATCCTGCTTCTGCAATCATCTCTTCACATTTTGATGGTGGGCTTATCGCAGGAACATTTAAATTTCTAAAGATACGCCCTTTAAGAGGTTCTAGTAAAAAAGGGGCAAAACAAGTCCTCTTGCAAGCTTTTAAAAGCATAAAAAATGAAGAAGAAGTACTCATCACCCCTGATGGACCAAGAGGTCCTAGGCATTCTATGAGTGATGGTGCAGTAGGTATTGCATTAAAGAGTAAACTGCCTATATTTGTGATGAACTACACATGTTCAAATTATTGGAAACTAGGTTCTTGGGATGGATTTATTATCCCAAAACCTTTTTCTAAAGTTGATTTTTATATGCAAAGTGTATCATTGGAAGGACTAGAGCATGAAGAAGCTAAAACCTTCCTTTTAGAAAAAATGTTGAAAAATACTATAAAATAAAAAGTAACATCATTATGAGCAGTGAAGCACTTGACAAATACATGGAATCATTTTTGGCATACTTTTTTGATGTAAGGGGTTATTCTGAACATACTATTATTACCTATGAGACAGCCTTACGCCACATGAAAGAGGACAGCCATTTTTACGAAGAAGATGAGATGTATATTTTAGATATTACACCTTTTCGTTTTAGCATTGTAAAAAATAGCAAAAAAACTATTGTAAAGAAACTCTCTGCCATACGTTCATTTGTCAAATACTTAGAAGACCAATGCCATCTGAACATAAAACTCATAGGTGATGAAGCCATTAAAGTGCCTCAAAGCCTCCCTAAACCCATAGAAGAGCAATACATAGTAGAAGTACTAGCTCAAGCCAATTTGGAAGAGAAATTACTTATTTCTATGCTTTATGGACTAGGTTTACGTATCTCAGAACTTAGTGGACTAAAAATAGTAGACATCAAAGAGCAATGGGTACAAGTACATGGTAAAGGAAACAAAGTAAGAGAATTGCCGTTACTTAGACAACTTAGACAACTTGTACTGCACTACATTAACAGTAAGCATCCGAAGATTTATCTGTTTGAAAAGGGTAATGCCCCTATGAATTCTGCACAACTACGTTACATTTTAAATAAACTTTTTAAAGCACAAGGGCTAAAAGTGACACCTCATCAGTTAAGACACTCTTTTGCCACACATCTTTTAAATAATGGTGCACGCATTTCAGATGTCTCAGAGCTTCTTGGGCATGAGACCATGGCTACCACACAAATCTACACCAAACTGGGTTCTGTAAAAAAGATGCAAGAGTACATGAAAGCACACCCTTTGGTAAGCAAGTGAAAAATTAAGAATTACGTATCAAAAATGATGCATTTATATTTTCTTTGAACATGTAAGGTCGTACTTTTGATGGGATTTTATGTATTCTGCACTTTTCTTTGAACTCTTTGGCCATATCTATATTGAGGTAAGGTGCTATGTAGAGTAAGTTATCATGCTGCTCTATTGCCCACAACCCACCTATGACTAGTGAACTTTCTTTTTCTATTTCTTTGCGTTGAGAAGATGAAAGTAAATAGCCTAATTTTTTCAAGCTAAGGTCTGTAGCTTTTACCTTATTCTCCATATGATGAAGCTTTATGACGTGCAATGATTTATTTACAGCTATAGTTTCAAACCCACTTTCAAGATGTTCTTTGTCACAAGAGAGATACTCAAAACTACGTTTTATACCCTCTTTATATTCACCTACAAGTGCATCAGAAAACTGTTTTCTAAACTTATTACGTTCGTACATCTCATCACTATTACTCGCATCTGTAAAATAAAGATGATTATTTACCTTAAGATAGTCTAACAGTTCCTCTTTAGCCAGCCCCAGTAAAGGGCGTATTAACATATAGTTATTTCTATGAGAAATAGCTTCTAACCCAATGAGTTCACAAACCCCTGCTCCTTTAGTAAGTCGCATAAGCATCCACTCTAGTTGGTCATTTAACTGATGTGCTGTAAGTATGTTATCATAGCCTTCTATGGTCACCAAGGAGTCAAAAAACTCATACCTAAAATCTCTGGCTCTCTTTTCAAAGTGTGTATCAAACTTTGGAGCTTCTATATGGTGACAAAAGAGTTTATGCTTTTTTGCCAATGCTTTTGCATATTTTACTTCTTCTTTGCTTTGCACTCTTGCACCATAATCAACAATAGCAATGTCAAATTTAATATTATGCTCTTCTAACAAGAAGAAAAGTGCTGAAGAATCTACTCCAGCAGAAAAGGCTAGCAAGTTTTTTTTATCTTGTAATGGCGCTACATCAATAGTCACAACAAATCTTACAGAGGCTTAATCAGTGTAGCTAAGAGCTGAGAACCTGCAAGTTCCGTCACTTTTGCTTCATAGCGTTTACCATACTCAATAGCTAGGTCTGAAGTATCATTAACAAGTATCTCTCCATCTATATCTACGGCCCAGATAAGTGGTCTGGCAGTTAGTAAATACTCATGCTCATCACTTTCACCGTCTATGACTACAGTGATGCTTTTCCCTATCATATTTTTTAAAGATATTTGTGTACATTTTTCAGCTATCTCGCCCAATACATCCGCTCTTTCATCAATGATGCCTTGGCTTATCTGTGGAAGCGAAAAAGCAGAAGTACTCTCTTCGTTAGAATAATGAAAAGTATTAAACCTGTCAAATTCAAAAGCTTCCATAAAGTCACAAAGTTTTTCAAAACTCATTTCATTTTCACCAGGATGCCCTGCTATGAGTGAAGTACGTATGAATGCATCAGGTTTGGTTTTCATGTGTGCCAAAAGCTCAATGGTTTTTCGTTCTCCAAAACCACGTTTCATGATTTTTAGCATGGGGTTGTCTATATGCTGTATAGGCATATCGTAGTAGGTTTGAAATACTTTTGAGTCTGCGATGGTATCGATGAGTTCAAAAGTAGTAGTACTAGGATAGAGGTATAAAATACGTGCAGACTTCACACCGTCTATGGCCTCTACACCTTTTATGAGTTCTACAAGACCATCTGACATTTTCATATCACGTCCATAACTAGACGAATCTTGTGAAATAAAAGAAAAGTCATAAAAACCATCTTCTACCAATCTTTTTAGCTCTTTGACAATAGAAGAAAGGGAACGCGAATGCAACTTGCCTTTAAAAGAAGGTATAGCACAAAAAGAACAGGACTGGTTACAGCCTTCAGCTATCTTGATGTATGCATGATAATTTGACCCAGTAATCACTCTACCTGAGTTCTCAGTAGCCAAGTAAACTTCAGGAGAAAAGGTACTTTGCTTAGTAGCAATGAGCTGGTCTATCTTCTCATAGTCTCCAACACCCGTAAAAATATCAACTTCAGGCATATCTGCCTGCATTTCTTCACGGTAACGCTCAGTCAAACAGCCAGACATCACAAGTATGGAACTGTCTTTACGTTCATCATGTAAATTTAGTACGGTATTGATACTCTCTTCTTTTGCAGCATCTATGAAACCACAGGTATTTACTATGATAACATCTGCCGTAGTCGGGTCATCACTTATCTCATACTCTCTAAGTCGCCCAAGCATTACTTCAGAGTCTACAAGATTTTTGGTGCATCCTAGACTTACTAGGTGTAGTTTTTTTTGCTGTGGGTTTTTAGTTGTTGGCATAGTTTACTTCTTTATAGATAATATATTTAGACTTTTGCAGCATTATAGCTAAATCTTTAAAAGGCATAAAGTTGGAAAAATGTAAATGAGTTTTAGAAGAGAGAAGTTAGAGCTTAGACCGAAGTCTAATCCCTAAAAGGTTTGAAAAACTTTTTAAGCTACTAAGCCTAGAAAGAGTATCTTGCCCAAAAACGTACGAAGTTAGTAGAGTCTTTACCAGCAATATCTTGATCTGTGTACACATATGCAGCAAATACTTTTGTATTTTTTGTAATTTTTGTAACATACATCAAATCTATTTCTGAGTATTCTGCACCATCGTTACGCTCAAGTCCAGCACCATAGCCAACTTTAACAGTACCACCAAGAGCTTTTGCAGTTGCAAATAATTTTAAGAAGTCAGAACCAGGTGTTGCTGCATATTGCCCAACATTGTTAAGTACTGTTTGCGTGTAAAGTGGAGATTTAACGCCAGTAATATTTGATATTTTTGGTCCTTTTGCATTATCATTAGAAACTGAAGAGTATGCAACAGAAGCATTGATTATACCAATTTTAGCACCAACTTTAGCACCAAAGGCAGTTGTAGCATCTCCATTTTCTGGGTCAACTTGTCCACCTTGGACTGCTACGTTGAACATACCAGCCTTAAACTTCGCATCACCCCAAAGGATATCAGACGCATCTGGAAGCGTATAGTAAGATCCTGTAAGCGTTAATCCCGAAATTGATTTGTTTTGTGCAGTAATCATGTGTCCACCATCTGAACCATTAATCGAAGCAAAAGAATCTTCATTTAAATAAGGACCAACTGATCTGTTAGCATTTTTGATAAATGCATATACAAGAGTTGTGCTTGGAAGTGAAGTATTCACAACTAAAGCAGCATCAAATGTATTTTTAAATATTTGCCAACCCTCAGAGTATGCAAATGGAGAAAGTGATTTTGGAAGTGTTTGACGACCAACTTTAATATTGGTTGCACCCATGCCATATGTTAAGTAAGCTTGTGTGATACCACCAGATGTATTACCAGCTGTTCCACCACCAGCATAAAAACCTTTACCTGTTCCGTTATCTGCAACGATACCAGCAACTTCTACGCCAGCACCAATACCTGAAAATATGTCAGTGTTTGTTGCTTTAAGCTGTATACCAACACCTGCATATGTAGACTCATCATCAAATAATGTACCATCACCATAGTTATCTACGGTTTGTGTATATGCTACTGCAGATCCACCAAATTTCCATGCAGATGCTTCTGCTACTGGTGCTACCACTTCTACTACTGGCTCAACTGGAGCAATATCTCCACCTGCCATAATCATTGTTGACGCTACTACTGAAAGTAATAATGTTTTTTTCATTTGTAATCTCCTTGAGTTTTGTTTGAATACAGTGAGGATTATAACACGTTTTGTTTATAAATGTCAATATAATTAATAAAAAGTTAATGAGTGGTTAATATTTGTGTGTAAAATGCGTGTTTTAGGGCTTAAATGATACTTTAAGCGGATAAAATAATACTATTTTATCGTCATTTATATCCAAGGCTTAAGAAAAGAAAGTAAATATTTGTATAAAAAATCAAGAAAGAGTGGTACACCCAACAGGATTCGAACCTGTGACCTTCGGTACCGCAAACCGATGCTCTATCCAGCTGAGCCATGAGTGCATATGTAGGCATATGTAGTATGTCTAGCGATATTCAGAGCGAAATTATACCTAAAAAAGCTTTACTTTTAAATATCTTAGCTATTTTTATTTTTTATCTTATCGAACTTGATGATGAGTTCTATTTTAGATAATGGTATATTTAATTTTTGTGAAACAGAAGCTTTGCTTTCACCACTGTTAATAAGCGTCATCACATCATCTAGTGAAGAAAAGTTTTCTATAACATCTTTCACTGCTACACGTGATGCCTCATAGTTAGCTATAGTGATATCTTTTACTTCTAGTATTTCTGTTAGTTTTTTATTTTCATCCTGTATCTTAGCATTCTTCTTAAGAAGTGTAAATAAAATAATCACCAACAGTACCAATAATCCTAAAACAATTATATCTATCATTGCCATGTTACACAACCTCCATTATAATAAGCACCATAAAGACAAAACCCAAATATCCGTTGACTGTAAAAAAAGCTTTGTCTATTTTTCTAAAGTCTTTACTTACTATGTAATGTTCATAGCTTAACATCATAGCAGAAAAAAAGACAGCTATTTGCGCCCATAGACCCAAGTTTGCTTCCAAAACAAATAGACTCCAAAACCCTATGGCTAGGACATGAAATACTCTTGCTATCCACATCGTCTTTTTTGCACCGTATTTTGAGGGGATAGAGTGTAAGTTATGGTTTTTATCAAACTCTATGTCTTGCAAAGAGTACAGTAAATCAAACCCTGCTACCCAAAACATGACACCTATAGCAAGATAAAGTGACCAGAGTGTAATCTCACCTGAGACTGCTACTACTCCTGCTATGGGGGCTAAACCGAGACTCACACCTAATACAAGATGGGCAAGCGTTGAAAAGCGTTTAAATAACGTATATGCCCCCAAGATTAATAATATGGGGACAGAGAGTTGAAATGCCAAAGTATTTACAAAATATGCCAGCAGTACAAACACTAAGGCATTAATAAATATGAAGGCTAGCATCTGTGCATTGGTCACTCTGCCATCTACAGAAGGTCTATTTTTGGTACGAGGGTTTAAAATGTCAACATCTCGGTCAAGGTATCGGTTGACGCCCATCGCAAAATTACGTGCAGTAATTGCTGCTAATGCTCCTAAAAAAAGAAGCTTCCATCCAAACCACCCAGAACCCGTATCTAGGTACGAAGCCACAATCATAGCGATAAATATAAAGGGTAGAGAAAACACAGAATGTTTAAACATTACCAGTTCAGAAAAATCATTTAATTTTTCTAAGAAAATACTTTTATTTAATTCTTCATTCTTCATTCCTAATTCCTCGTTCACTAAGGGTGTGGTATTTTAAGTTTTGAATTAAGTGACCATGCTATCACCGTCACCAAAAATGCTATAACATAGCCACTATCTATGAGGGCATATGCCGTAAGTAAATAAAGTATCCATAGCAGTATTGCCCCAAGGGGCGTAGGTACACCCTCAAAATACTTTTCTACTTCACCCACATCTACTTTGAGATTAAACTCTACAAGTCGTCTCAGACCACTGATAATGTACCAAATAAATGCAAGTCCTAAAACAAGTTCTTCTACACCTGTAGTGCTGCCATAATGCTTTACTGCATAAAAAAGTAAAAAGGCTGGCATCACCACAAAAGAAAGAAAGTCTGCAAAAGAGTCTAACTGTATGCCAAATTGGGTTGATAAATTATATTTGCGTGCAAGTTTACCATCTGCTATGTCACATGCCCCTCCTATCCATGCAAGTATGATGGCTGTAAAGAAGTCACCTTTTACTATGAAGTAAATAGCCATGACTCCCATGGTGATGTTTAAATAGGTGACAATATTTGCTATATTAAAACGGTTGTCTTTGTCAAATAAATTCATTTTTATGCTTCCTTTTAAAAATAACATTTTACCTTTTTTGTTGTTATGCTATCATTACAGTATGCAAAGCTTTCAACAACTAGCCCTCATCGGTCCTACTGCTTCAGGTAAAACTGCTCTTTCTATTAGATTGGCAAAGAAAATGAATGCACACATACTTTCTCTTGATTCTCTTTCTATATATAAAGAGATAGACATAGTCTCAGCAAAGCCTACAAAAGAAGAGCAAGACAATATAATGCATTTTGGGTTAGATGCACTCTACCCAGATGAAAACTTTGATGTGTCTACTTATATAGAGCTTTATCATACTGTCTATGCTCAATGTATAAAAGATAATAAAAATCTTGTTATTGTCGGTGGCACAAGTTTTTATTTGAAGATGTTAATAGAGGGGATTAGTGCCTTGCCTATCATGAGTAACAGCACAAAAGAACGTACTAAAAAATATTTAACTAACACAGAAGAGGGTTATGCTTTTTTGTATGCCCTAGATAAATCTTATATGTCAAATATACAAGCACAAGATTCCTACCGTATAGAAAAAGCCCTCAATATTTATTTTGAAACCTCGTTGACCCCTACGCAATACTTTAAACAAAACCCTCCTACCTCTACTATAAAGAGTGCCTTAGTTATTTATCAAATAGTTTGGAATCGAGATATCTTGCGTGAACGTATAGCCTTGCGTACAAAACTCATGATAGAAGATGGGCTGATAGATGAAATATGTAAGCTTGAAAAAAAGTATACACGAAAACCACATTGTATGAAAGCCATAGGCATCAAGGAAACACTTGCATTTTTAGATGGCATCTATGATAAACAAATGCTTTTAGATAAAATAACTATAAATACAGCTAGACTTGCCAAAAGACAAACAACATTCAATAACAGTCAGTTTGAAAATGTGATAAAAGGAAGTATTGAAGAATTAGAAAAGATATTATTGTAAGGTGTATAAAATACACCTTATCTTAATTATCCACTTATCATAGCGTGTATGTAAGAGAGTAATGGTTGCACATAAAAAATAGCTGTAAGTGTTGCAAGCGTTGCAAAGCCGATAACAACCATTAATGGTTTAGATATATTGTAGTACACTACATCAACATCTTTTACAGGCTCTTTTAAGAACATATACACGATGAGCTTTAAGTAGTAGTACGCAGCTATGGCAGCATTTAGTCCCATAACAATAGCTAACCAGATATAGTCAGCGTTAACTACTGCCTGCATGACGTAAATCTTGCCCCAAAAGACTGAAAATGGTGGCACACCTGCAAGAGAGAGCATAAAGACTGCCATAATCACTGCACCTATTGGTCTGATTTGTATGAGTCCTGCGAACTTTTCATATGGGTGGTCATAACGTTTGTTAAATCTTCTCTTTTTATGTCGTGAAATCCATAACATTGCAAATGCACCTAAGTTTGTAAACATAAAGAGTGCATAGTATAAAAATATACCTGTGTGACCTTCCGTTGTATTGAGTGCTAAGGCAGCAACAATGAAACCAGCATGCGAGATAGATGAGTAAGCAAGCATACGCTTGACATCTTCTTGTACTAGTGCCATAATATTTGAAAGCGTCATCGTAAGTACTGCAATGATAAGTATCATCCATCTTACCCACTCAACGCCTAGGTCAATATACATGCCAAATATTCTCATAGTCACAACAAAGGCTGCGATTTTTGGTACAACAGACATATATCCTGCTAGTGGTGCGGATGCCCCTTCATACACATCTGGAGCCCAAGTATGGAAAGGGAATAGAGAAAGCTTAAATCCAAAAGCCACCATGAGGAGTACGGAAGAACCAAATATCGCTATCATTAAACCTGTTTCATCTAAGCGTATTGCCAATATTTCTGCAATTTTATGAAGCTCTACTGAACCTGTAAGTGCATACAGTACTGCTGAACCCATAGCAAAGAAACCAGCTGCCATTGCACCCATAGTAAAGTACTTTACTGCTGCTTCATAAGAGTTTGCTCTGTTGTGCAGGGCAATAAGGGTATAGAGCGATAATGAAGCAGTCTCAAGACCCACAAATATCATGATAAGGTTATCAGATGCCACCATAAACTGAAAACCTGCAATCATAAACAAGAAAAGTGCAAAAAATTCAGGGTATGCGTACTCGTGAAAACGCTTTGATGTGAGTGCCAATGTGATAAATATCATAGACCCAGCAATAATCAATAATTGCGAAATAATGGCGATACCATCAATAAACATCACATCAAAAAAACCACGTTCATTGACGTTTAGTCCTAGTACAGTAACAAAATTAATCAGTAAAACCAATAGTGTCAAGATGACGTAAAGTTTTTTTTCTAGTTTATTATTGAACAAGTCTATAATTAAAATAATCAAACCTCCAGCGATAGCAATAAGCATTGGAGCAAGTGTTATAAGGTTTAGACTCTCTAAACTTACGTTAATAGGCTCTAACATTAGATGCCTCCTATTATTGAATTAGTAGACTTGGTTGATTTGGCAACGATTATCATATCTTTTGCCTCTTGTGTAATGGCTTTTTCATCCATTGATTTTAGTAAAGCATTCACTGAGTTGTTTATAGGTGCTAGTACTGGTTTAGGGTACACACCTAACCAAATTACAATGGCTACCAATGGAAGGAGAGACCAGGTCTCTCTTCTGTTTAAATCTTTTAGCTTTTTATTTTTTTCATTGTCTAGTGGACCAAAGAAAGTAAGTTTCATTACCCTTAGCATATACACCGCTCCTAAGATGATGGACGTACCTGCAATGATAGTCATCATTGGAGACACTTTGTAGAAACCAAGAAGCACAAGGAATTCACCAACAAACCCAATGGTAAGTGGTAAACCCACAGAAGCCATAAGCATCACACCAAATATAATGGCAAACTTAGGCATCACAGCGGCAATTCCACCAAACTCTGAGAGTTGCTTGGTATGTCTTCTCTCATAAAGCATGCCTACTAACATAAACAAAGCCCCAGAGACGATACCGTGAGATAACATTTGAAAGATTGAACCCCCTAGACCCTCTGCATTCATAGCAAATAGACCTAACATAATGATACCCATATGCGATACTGACGAATAGGCAATCACTTGCTTTATGTCTTTTTGTGCATATGCTATCATCGCAGTATAAACTATCATGATAAGTGACAATACTGCAATAGGCGTGATTGCCATCACGGAGGCATCCGGGAACATAGGAAGTGAAAATCTTACAAATCCATAAGTACCCATCTTAAGAAGTACCGCTGCTAGGATAACAGAACCAATAGTTGGTGCTTGCCCGTGTGCATAAGGAATCCATGTATGAAATGGAAACATTGGTACCTTGATGGCAAAACCAATAAAGAATGCCGCAAAGAGCCACAGTTGATAATCAACCGAAAATGGTAATGCGTGCCAGTCTGTAATAGAAAAAGACCATACACCTGTAGTTTTATGGTGGAAATATGCTACAAATAGCATACCGACAAGCATAATGAGTGAGCCAGTAAATGTGTATAAAAAGAATTTGATGGATGCATAAATTCTTTTTGGTCCTCCCCATGCACCGATGATATAAAGCATCGGAACAAGAGAAAGTTCCCAGAATAGATAAAATATAATGGCATCAAGTGCTACAAATACACCTATCATTGTCATTTCAAGGAAGAGCAGAGTGATAATCATGTTTTTAATATTTTTAGTCTCGCCCATAGATGCCATACCAATCATGGTCATCAAGGTAGTCATAATAATTATAAACAGTGAAATACCATCCACTCCTAAGTAATATGAGATACCCATATCAGGGATAAGCGGCACTAACTCAACAAATTGCATGCCTGGATTATCCATATCGAAAGAAAACCATAACCATAAAGAGAGAAAGAATACAATCGCTGTTACAGCAATACCATACGTTCTTATGCTGTCTTTATTTACTAAAAACCCAAGCAATCCTGCAACTGCTGGGAAAAATACCAAAATACTTAATATATTGTCCATTATCACCCCTTAACCTAACATCGCTGAGAAAGCAGCAATTACCAATAATATTACAGCACCAACAGCCATCCAATTTAGATAGTTTGAAAGGTTACCTGTTTGCATTGCTCTTGTTTTATCGCCTGTTGCATAGAAGAATTTAGCGATGTTGTCCACTGTCGCATCGACTATTTTCAAGTCTACCTCTGTCCAAAATTTTTCTGAAATAATTCTATATGGCTTTGTGATAAACTCTTCATAAAACTTAGGTACATAGTACTGGTTTATAAGAAGTTTATAGAAAAACCCTTGTTCTTTTGCTTCATCACGTTTCCATGCATTCTCACCAGTTCTTGCATACTTAAAGTACGCAAAAGTAATACTTGAAAGCACTATAAAGATAACCATAAGTGCTAGATAGATAGCAAGATGATGCGTGTGGTCAGACATTTCATACTGTACAGATTCACCCATTTTATAGATAAACTCTTTGTAGCTTGACATAAACCAACCCGTGATAAGAGCAAGTACCGCAAGAGGGAACATCGCAACAAGTACAAACTTGTACATTTCATGTGGATGGAAACCAAGCGGCGTATGTCTGTCTTCACCATGGAAAGACAAGAACACCTGTCTAAACGAGTAAAATGCTGTCATTCCAGCAGTAATCACAAGCATAATCCATAAGATATAGGTATGCTCATTAAATGCTGTTTCTATGATGGCATCTTTTGACCAAAAGCCAGCCAAGGGTGGTAAGCCTACAAGGGCTATAGAAGCAAAGCCCATATAGAGCCACGTGCCTCTCATCTTCTTTCTTAAATCACCCATTTTAAAGAGGTCTAGTTCATTGTCCATTGCGTGCATGACGTTACCTCCACCTAAAAACAGTAAGGCTTTAAAGAATGCGTGAGCTGCTAGGTGGAAAAGTGCTATCCAGTACGCACCAAGTCCAACGGCTGCAAACATGTATCCTAATTGTGAGAGTGTCGAGTATGCGATGATACGCTTTAGGTCACGTTCAACCAGTGCCATAGATGCTGCATAAAATGCTACAAAAGTACCAAGACTAGCGATAAACATACTCACTCCTGCTACTTCCTCCATAGAATAAAGTGGATTAGCTCGAATAATCAAAAATACCCCCGCAGTTACCATTGTAGCTGCGTGAATTAATGCAGATACTGGTGTAGGACCTTCCATTGCGTCCGTTAGCCAAGTGTGAAGTGGGAATTGAGCTGATTTACCCATAGCCCCTATAAAGAGTGCGATAGCAGCTCCCACTAACACTGTTTCACTTAGGTATGGTAACTGTGCAAACACTTCGTCATACTGTAGTGAACCTGTATTCCAGTAAAGTATAAAGATACCTACAAGCATACCAAGGTCAGCGATACGGTTCATAATAAACGCTTCATTGGCTGCCCATGATGGCGAGATAGAAGGATTGTCTTTTCTGTCTTGGTCTGGTTTATGATACCAAAAACCAACAAGCAACCAAGAACAGACTCCAACACCTTCCCAGCCAATAAACAATCCAAGAAAGTTATCTGACATAACAAGTATCATCATAGAAAATACAAAGGCGGAAAGGTATGAGAAAAACCTGTTATAACTCTTATCGTGGTCCATATATCCAATAGCGTAAATATGAACGATAGTGGAAACAAGTGTGACTACTGTCATCATCGTTACTGATATTTGGTCTACTACAAAACCAAAAGAGACAGAGAAGTCTCCAGCAGATATCCAATCCATCATGGTGACATTTATGATATTACCAGTCATATATAAGTTTGCCGCCAATATCGCAGAAGCAAGGAATGAGACAAACAATAAAGCAGAGGCAACATACCCCACAAACATTTTTCTTTCGCTCATACCAAAAAGAGATGCAAATAAAGACCCCACAAATGGTGCAAAAAGTGCTACATATACTAAAATTTCCATACTATCCTCTCATACTTGCTAGGTCATCTAAATCAAGAGTTCCATATTTTTTATATAGCACGATTAAAAGACCAAGACCTACTGCCACTTCAGATGCTGCAACAGCAATAATAAAAAATGCAAACATTTGTCCTGTTAAATCATTGTAATAATAGGCTGTAGCTACAAATGCAATATTTGCTGCATTTAACATGATTTCTGTTGCGAAAAAGAGCATCAAAAGATTTCTTCTTCTTAGCACGCCTACCAATCCTATAGAAAAGATTATCGCTGATACAATCAGGTAGTGGGACAAACCAATCATTTTTCATCCTTTGTGTTCATGTTTTCATCATCTGCACTCTCGTCTTCAGTGAGAGAGTTGTCCATTTTTTTACCTGCAAGGATAATGCCTGCAATCATTGCTACAAGTAACATAAGTCCAGCTACCTCAAAAGGTATAAGATACTTGGTAAACAATACCATACCAACATTTTGCACATTTCCCACACCCTCAATCATAGGAGAAAGTGCTTCTATGTTATTTGAATAAATAGGAGCTGCAAACATAAGTACAAGCATTAAAGCTATGAGACCCCCTAAAGTGAAAACCAAAATACTATTGGTATTTTTTTCCTTAATATCTTTAGTAGCATCAAGAAACATCATAGCAAAGGCATAAAGTGCCATCACGGCTCCTACATAAGCAATCAACTGAACTACTCCCAGAAAGTCTGCACCTAAAATAAAGAAAAAACCTGAGATAAGTACCATCCCCGCTGCCAATGATGTCATAGCATACAGTACATTTTTACTTAAAACTGTCACCAAAAAAAGCCCTATAGTTAACACAGAGAAAAAATAAAAGGCAAATCCCTCTACTGTCATCAAAGATGCAAAAAAGTTTTCAAACATATATTCTTCTCCTAATACGCTAACGGCGTTTGTTTAATGTTGTCATCTGCATTTGGTGAAATTGCACCAAATCCATCGTACTCTTGCTGTAAATTTAACTTATCAATAGGTGTTAACATGTCATCAAAGAGCGAAAAACCTGCCCTTTGTTCTGAAGCATTTTCATAACGTGGCCCATGAACAATAGCAAGTTCTGGGCAGACCTCTGCACAGTACCCGCAGAAGATACAACGACCAAAGTTAATCGTATATTCAGATACTTCTTTACGTTGATTTTCATCATATCTTGTATCCATAGAGATACAGTTTGAAATACATATTTTTTCACATAAACCACAACCTATACATCTATAGTTTCCAGACTCCATGAGTCTTAGCATATCATGAATGGCTCTGTATCTTGGAGAAATAGGTAACTTCTCAAAAGGATACTTTACTGTGTGCATATCTCCGCCAAAAAGTGCTTTACCCATGGCTTTCATAGTCACACCAAGTCCCACAAAAAGTTCAGCTTTAAATGTTCTTTTTGTAAATTGCTTAAACCTAGACAAATTATCTGTTGGGGTATGCCCTAAACCTAAGTCTCTATAGTTTTGTGTACCTACATTTCTACTTTTAAATTGTTCTAAACTCACCATTTCCTCCTTAAACCAACAACACTATGCCGGTAATTATAATATTTACTAACGCAATTGGCATCAACACTTTCCAACAAAGCCACATCAACTGATCTGGTCTTATGTGTGGCCAAGATGCTCTTACCCACAACATAAAGAAAAAGAAAAATCCAATTTTCAACATAACCCAAAGCCAACCAAGTGTTGATTCTGAGTCGTATCCGCCAAGAAACAAAAAGGTTGCAACTATTGAAATAGTAATCATGTTTGCATATTCACCTATAAAAAACATACCCCATCTCATACCCGAATACTCCGTTGCATACCCAGATACAACTTCTGCTTCATGCTCCAAAAGGTCAAATGGCGTTCTATTCGTCTCAGCAAATCCAGCGATTAAGAAAAGTACAAATGCTACTGGTTGCTGCCAGATAAGCCAAGAACCAACCCCTGCACTTTGATAATTGTTAAAATCAACAAAAGAAAGTGACCCGACAATCATAATAGGTGCTAGAATGGAAAACCCTGTAATAATCTCATAAGATAGAAACTGTACTGCTGTTCTTGCTGACCCGATGATTCCCCATTTATTTGCTTGTGCCATTCCTGCTAAAAGTGGCCCATAAAGCCCTGCTGCCATCATACCCAGTACAAACAAGATACCCACATTGATATCTGCCGCAATAGAAGGTACAAATGTACCACCTATAAGTGGCATAAACTCAGGTACTGTAAAGTCAGGAAATACTGGCACAGCAGAAAGTGCAATAAAAGCAGTGGCTGCTGTAATAAGTGGTGCTATCATAAAGATAAGTTTATTTGCATTTTGAGGGATGATATCTTCTTTAGTGAAGAGCTTAATCCCATCTGCTGCAATCTGAAGTACCCCATAAGGTCCTACATGCATTGGCCCAAGACGTCTTTGCATGAAAGCCAACACTTTTCTTTCTATAAATGTACCAAATCCAGCCAATGCTGACATCACGGCTAAGATAATCACTGCTTTAATGAGTACCCC